>WGAB01000247.1 GCA_015489295.1 Caldifarciminota bacterium | reverse complement strand
GGAATATGATGAGGAAAAGGAATTGTCGCAATCCCAATCAAATGGGAGTGGGGGTTTTCACGAACAAACAAGTAAAGTGCCCGGAGTGCATGGGCCAGGTCGCAATCCCAATCAAATGGGAGTGGGGGTTTTCACAATGAAATCGGGGTTATTGGGTCAAAATACAAGATTGAGTCGCAATCCCAATCAAATGGGAGTGGGGGTTTTCACGAACTTTTTGAAGTGATCTTTCAGACCATCGACCTGGCCCCGTCGCAATCCCAATCAAATGGGAGTGGGGGTTTTCACACCAAAGAGTGGTGGAATCCCCAGGAGCCTGGGGAAGTAAGTCGCAATCCCAATCAAATGGGAGTGGGGGTTTTCACCGTGGCTCCTCTGGCCCCTGGGGCTCAAGGCACTCCCGATCCGTTCCGGAGGCTGGGGCCTCAGCGCCCACCTCCACGCCCCCGTCTTCCCTCTGTCACGAACCCAGGATACAGGAGTTCCCTTAGAGCCGCAAGGGGCTCCTCGCTCCGGAGGCAGACCCGGGATTTCGGCCCGATCCGTCAGCCTCCGGCGAGCCACAAACCTCCAGAATTTTCAAAGACCCGTTTTCACCCAACGCTCAAAACACAAAGGCGTCGGGCTCCTGGTACTCCCGCTGAATTCCCAAAGTAATCACCCGGTCCTTCAGGCCCAGCGGAAGCACATAGATCCGCACAGAATCTTCCTCCTCGTTGATAATGCCCAGAACCACGCTCTGCAGGGCCCGGATCTCAGAGGGTTCCAGGAGGGCCTCAAAAACGCTGTACTGCACCCGGTACCCGAAGTTCAGGAGTTCCCGGGCCAGGGCAAGCCGCCGTTTGTCGTCGGTAATGTCGTAGGCAATGATCACGAAGAAGGCCATGGCTCTATGGAGGCACAAAGGGCTGATACGGCTCATCCTGCCCAACGGCCCGCTTGAGCCGGATCACCTGGAACTCCAGGATCTTCCGGAGGGGGTGCCGACGACCGTCGGGCCCCTTGAGCCGGTGGTTCATCCGCTGCTCGTACTGGCGAAAGAACACGGTGCGCCCCCGTTTGGTCAGGTACCACCCGCCTTCGGAGGTCTCCTCAAAGTCTTCCTGCTTCAGGCGGTGATGGGAAATGAGGTCCAGGACCAGGAGGTCAATGACCGGATGCCGGAACTCCTCGGCCAGGTCCAGGGCCAGGGCGGGGCGGCCGAAGCGGATCCTGTGGAAGAACCCGAGGTAGGGATCAAAGCCGTGGACCCGGAGCCAGGAAAAGAGTTCGGTGGTGAGCAGGGTATAGCCCAGGGAGAGCAGGCTGTTGGTGGGATCGCGGGGAGGGCGACGGGTGCGTTTCACGAAGGTCCAGCCCGGAGGCAAGGCCTTGCGGAACCCCTGGAAGTAGTGGTGGGTGGCCCGCCCCTCCAGGCCGCGGAGCGAGGAGAACCCCTGGCGGTACTCCACCAGCGATGCGAACAGGTTCAGGGCTCGGATTTCCCTGGAGAGGTCCAGATGGGGCCGGTTCTTCTGGATCCGCTGGAGCACCCGGCGTTGATTCTGGATCTTGCCTTCCACCACCCGCTTGGCCAGGTCCAGGGCCCGGTCAGGGTCCTGGAACACCTGAAACTGCCCGTAGCGGAACAGGATATCCGGGGCCTTGGGGGATTCCAGGATGCCGCGCACCCGGCCGTGGGGGCTGAGGAAGAACACCGGGATCTGGTGTTCCAGCAGCAGGTCCATGGCGGGCACCGTGAGGCCGGTGGCCCCAAAGAGCACCACCCGATCGATGCGACGAACGGGGATCTCGGTGACCAGCGTTCCCTGGGTTTGCACACCCAGCCGAAGGCCCCGGCGGACCAGGCGGGTTCCAGGGTCGGTAAGGTACACGGCCGGCATGGTCAGGCAGGCTCCAGGCGGGCGAAGCCCATCAGCTGGCTGTCGGCGAGGCGACGGGTCAGCGGGATGTCGGCGGAAGGCTGGCGTCGGCCCCTCGGGTTCAGGATTTCCTGATAGAGCCGCCCGCGGAGGTCTGGAGGCAACAGCAGGACCACGGTGGTGGAAAGGAGGCCCTGGCCCCAGCCCAGGCGGAGGTTCACGGCATCGGAGAGGTTGCGGGCGCGCTCAAAGGCCGGGTGTTTTAGATTCCGGCGTTCGTGCTCCAAAAGGTCACGGGTAAAGTCGGCGAGGGTTTCCAGGGGATTCCGAAGGACCTGGTCGTAGAGGTCCCAGGAAATCCCTGACCGCGGACGAGGGTTGTGGCGGCGGAAATCCTCCAGAAGATCGGTGTGGAGGGTGAAGGTGACCTCCTGGGTGGTTCCCGGCTTGAGCGCCTCCACGGCCAGCGGGGTCCGCGAGGAGGAGCCCGAAAGGGACACGAGAGACACGCCATAGACCCGCAGGGTGCTGGTCTCCAGGGGTTCGGAGTCCTGAACCTGCCACACCCGCAGGAGGTCGGTGTTCGGCCCCTGGCGAGCGTTGGGCAATTGGAAGTTCTGGAGAAGGTTTGCTTCCAGATGGATCTCGCGGGCGAAGTTCCGCTGAAGGGTGTACCGCCTTCGCTTGTACTTCTTAGAATCCCGGTGACGAAGTCGCTGAAGGTCCTGGAGTTCCTGCCGGACGGGTTCTATGAGCAGGCGTTCCCGCACCTCTTCGGGGGCCTGTTTCAGGAGCCGATACACCAGGGCCACGCGGAAGGCCCCCTTGAGGGAGGAGCCCGGCAGATAGGGCAGGCCCTGGGCGTTGCGGATAAAGGTGTGGAGTTCGGGCGGCGCGGTGGTGCTTTCCAGTTTGTACCGGAGGAGGGATCGGTAAAACCCTTCGTTGTGGAGCCCGTGGCGCTGCAGAAACCCCGACACCGAGAACCCACGGCCCTGGGATTCCACCTGCTCCAGGAAGGGCTCGAGCAGGCCCCTCTGGACCAGGGCCCGCCCGAGTTTTGCCGGGTCCAGGATGTACAGGTACCGGCCGAGGTGGACATAGTCCAGGCGGGAGAGCACCTCACCCGAGCCGATGTGGAGCGGGGTCACCACGGTCAAACGGTATCGGTGGTGTTCAGGCATGGTCCTCCTCCGATTTCAGGGGCACCGCAAAGGCAATGCCGTGGCGATACACGGGATGGGGAGCCTGCCAGTCGTAGGGGGTCACATCCAGGAGCCGACCTCTGGGTTCCCTGGGAAACACGGAGCCCTCGCCGAACATCCACACGGGTTTGCGGAAGGCCTGGTGCTTGGTCACCGGAGAAAGGGCCCAGCCCTTGCTTTCGTAGAGCGCATAGGAAGACTTCTGGAGCACCTCCGGGGATTGCAGGAACTCGGGGCAGGGGTTCAGGGAGGACAGCAGCACAAAGGCGTCGGCGGCCTCGGGCACCTGGAGTTGCACCTGGGCTTCGTGCCAGGTGAACCGGCCCAGGCCCTGGCTGCGGCGGCCTCCCAGGCCCTCTTCGGCCAGGAGGTTCAGGGCGGCCCGGAGGGGTTCAAGGTCCTGCTGCGAGGGTTCCACCAGGAAAAAGAGACCCGCGCGGGGGTGAAAGGTGGCCACTCCCACATAGTAGATCTGGCTCTGGAAGGCGGCGTGGCCGAGGGCGACATGGGGTTCCTGGTACTCCTGGAGGTGGCTCTGCAGGTGCTGCCAGCCCTGTTCCAGGGCGTCAAAGTGTGCCGGTTCAAAGGGTTGCCCCTGGAGCCACCGTTCAAACAGGGGTTTGGGAATAAACCGGACCTTTTTCAGAAGTTTCCGGAGGGCAGGGTCCTGGCGGCGTTCTCGGTCTTCGCCGGGCAGGCGGGCGAAGGGCAAGGGGAAGTAAAGGGTGTGGTCCACAAAGGGGAAGGCCGAGGACAGGCGGAACGGTGGGTGCCAGGTATCCAGGTCCTGGGCCCTGGGGGGTGCCAGGGGTTCCGAGGTGCCGGCGAGGCGAACCCAGGCGGTGAGCAGGGCGGCCCAGAGGGTTTCGGAGCGGGCCAGCCCGGCGTGCACGCTTTCCATGCCTTCGCCGGTGAACTCCCCGAGGTGGACCGGTGTTTGGAACTTCAGGAAGATGCCGGTGTAGGTTCGGGTGGCCATGATGCTCACTCACCCGGCGAACTCTGGAACACCTCAACGATCCGGGGGATGGCCTTCCGGAAGTCCTCCACGGTTTTCCACTGCTCGTCGGAGGGGGGTTCGGTGGGTTCCTTCGGGGAGACCTCGGGGCCTGCGGGGTTCAGCACCTCCTGGGCGGCATCGGTATTGCCCTTGTAGGCCTCCACCCGTTTGGCCTGCACGCTGGAAAGCAGGAACTTGACCTTGCCGTAGCCGCGCGATCCGTGGCCGCCGAGGTAATCGTCTTCCAGCACGGCGAGGCAATAGGCCAGGTTTTCCAGGTCCTCCTGCAGCTGGTCCAGGTTTTCCACATCGTACACGAGTTCAAACACGAAGTCGGTGCCGGCGGGCACACGTTCCACCGGACGAGGGTTAGCCGCTGCTGTAATTCGGTCCAAGGCGTTCTCGTATTTGACCTCGGTATAGAGCAGGTCTGTGTCGGCCTCCCGGAGTTTTCTCTCGCTGTAAGCCGTAAGGTAAGCATCACGCACACGGATCCGAGCCGGGAAATTGGACCCCTGATCGTTTCGCCCTCCCGAGGATCCAAACACCCGACACACCGGGCATTCGCTCGCCTGTTCCTTGTTCTCACAAACATGGATGTAGATAGGAAATCCCCGCCGTCCGATGTCCCGCTTGAAGAACCCGGGATCATTCTTAGCCTCGCGCCGTTCCAGAAGGGAGCGGAGTTTTCCCTTAAGGGAAGAGCCAGGGACATAGGGTTGCTGGGTTACGGGATCGGTGAGCACGGGATTATCCAGGGCGCCGATGGCCACGCTCTCACGCCCAGCGCCCACATGCAATCCGGTTAAGGTCCGAAACACACCCCGCAGAACCACTTTGCCGAACAGGGGCTTATGTACTGCCATGATGAACCTCCTTTTCACCGCGGATGATGATACTTGTAATAGGCCAAAACGGCTTCTACAAACTGCACCAACTTTTTGAAATCCTCCAAGGAATAGACCCGATCAATGGCTTGATCCAGGACCCTGTAGAGATTTCTAAGAGCAGCGGTTCTGGAAACGGCATAGGCCAAACGTGGTTTGAGCATGAGAACTTCGTCTCTTGAGAACTGGAGATTCAGGTCCATTTCCAGTTTTTTGAAGGAATCAAAGACTTTGCGCAGCTGGGTATCCAGGTTCCTTTCAAGGTTCCGGCCCAGAGTCTCGGCCGTTTGGATCATATCTTCGGCGGGCCAGTTTTTGAGTTCTCTCAAGTTTTCGGGCAACCGGGGAGCCACGGATTCCCGTTGCCGAGGGTTTTGGTGCCTCATGATTCTTCACCTCCTCTTACCAAAAGGTCCAGCCAGGTGAGCGGGCCCTTCAGGCCCAGGAGCCATTGAAGGGCCTCGCGGGTGTCGTGGGAGGCCGCCGGCCCCACAAAGGCCTGCCAGTGGCGCTCCAGGGGCTGTTCTTCGGCGGCCAGGCGGGGTTTCGCCCGGCCGAGGGTGTACAGGAGCCGCGGCAACACCAGCACGGGATCGTGGCCGCGCTCCTGCAGATCCCGGGCCTGCCGATGCAGGTCCAGGAGTTTGTAAATCAGGGAACGGGCAAAACGGGGTTCCAGGCGCCGATGCTTCCAGGTGCTCAGGTTCAGCAGGGGGAAGAGGTGGGTTTCCAGAAGGTACTGCCACTCGGACCAGGAATGCACCACCCCAAAGAGGGCCAGGGCGTCCTTCTTTTGTCCGTCGGCCTCGTGGGCCTTGGCCCGTTCCTCGGCATCGCCGGCCAGATGGGCGACCCGGTAGATGGGGTGTTTGGGGCCGGTGAGCACGATTCCGGCCGACAGGGTGAGGTTGGGGTTGTGGCCCACAAACCGCTGGAACGCCCGCCGCACCTCAAAGGCAAAGGGCACCACATCGGCCCAGGCCCCGGTAATGAAGAGGTCGTCGCCCCCGGAGTACACCACGGCGAACCCCCGGGAGCGATGCGCTCCCTCGGGGTGCAAGGTGCCGAGGGCCAGGTCTTCGGGCATCAGGGTGCCCCCGGCCAGCAGGTTGACGACGCGCTTGAAGAACAGGGTGAGCAGCCGGGAAAGGGTGGTGTACCGGGCGAAGGAGCGGTACGGGTCCTGGAGCCCTTCTGCAAAGATCCGGCCCAGGTTGTCCACATCGGCCCGCAGGGTGGCGAGCAGGGGCGCTCCCACGCTGTGGTGCTCCACCAGTTCGTGGAAGTTGAGGGGCTCCCCCGGGTGGTTGGCCACGAAGAGGGGGATTGCATCGTTTTCGTAGGCGTTGACCGCAAACACATACCTTCCGGCCGACGGAGGCTCCTGCAGGAAAGTGTAGGTGAGGTTCTGGATGCGGATTTTGGGGCCCCTGGCTGCGGCATCTCCGGCCACGATGTAGCGGGTGCGGGGCAGCTTCTGGCCGATTTGCTTGAGGTTGTGGCAGGTGACGCACAGCAGGCGGGGCTCTTCTTCGTCTTCGGCCTGGTCCTTACAGGCGTGGGCCTGGTCCACCACCCGTTTGCACACCGGGCACACGATGCGGTCCTGGGTATCGCGGGGTTCAAAGAACGCTGGGGTGAGCAGGTCGGCAAAGCGGTGGCGTTTCTGGATCCCCAGGCGTTGCCGCAGGAGGCCCCAGGCTTCGGCGAGTTTGGGGGTGCCGTCCTGGGGAGCGTCGGGGATGAAGGAGTTGCCGCTCAGGGGAAGGGCATCCAGGGCCAGGAACAGCCGGCCTTCGTGTTCCTGAAAGAGCCACCGGTTGAAGGCTTCCCGAACCTCCTGGAGGACATCCCGGGCCTGTTGCGTGTTGGGTGCCAGGAGGTAGAAGCCGCCCCCACCCGAGTAAATGAGGTTCGCGCGGCTCAGGTTCAGGCGGCCCAGGAGTTGCTGCACCACATGCTCTGTGAGCAGTTCCAGGTACAGGGAGCGGGCCCGCAGGCCCTTGAGGGCGGCCCGGTAGGTGATGTTGTAGATGAAGTCCTGCACGCCTGAGAAGTCGCCGCCCACCAGGAGATAGCGGGGCTCGGAGCGGTCGGTGATGATCTCTTCGGTGAGGCGGCCCGGCGGCGGCCCTTCGTGGAGGAAATAGAGGTACAGGGCTGTGGCGATGGCGGCTGTGGTTTTGAGGTGGTCGTACAGAGAAACATCGGGATAGGTTTCGGTGTGGCTGGGGCGGTGCTCGGTTTCCGAAGGAACGGTGGAAAAGAAGCGTTCCAGACCGTTGAGAAGGTGCTGAATGGGGTCGCGGGCCTGGGGCAGGGTTTGGAGGTAATCGGCGAAGCCGTCAACAAGGGCTTTGTAATCAGCGGATTGGAGGCGTCGGGACGGATCCTGGGGATAGAACTGCCGGGCCAGGTCGGCATCGTTGCCCAGGTCCAGCGGCGGGTAGGCGTGGAGGGCGGGCGCCGGCCGGTCTAAACGGATCCGCTGAAGCACACTGAAGAGGGGCAGAGTGGGATCGTACTTTTTGTCAGATTCCGAGGGCTCGTCGGGGTCTTCCTTGTAGCGTTCGCTACCGGAAGAGAGGTTGTCGGCCTCCCACACGATGAGCAGGTCGTCGCGCCGGGCTGCACGCACGTCCAATTTTTCGTATTTCGGATGATCCTGGCGCAGGGTGTGGTGGCGGAGAACGAACTCCACGGCGGGCTCCAGGAAGTCCCAAATCTCGGTGGAACCGAATTTCTTACGGAGCCACTCCGCGCCGAACTCCTGGTGCTTTTTGCTTCTGGGGTTTGGGGAGGCCCGTTGAACGGCCTTCCCGATGTCGTGGAGCAGCGCCCCCAGGAGGATGTCCCGGAGGGTGCTCGAGGGTTGCGTCATGATTCACCTCCCGACTTGATAGCGTCCCATGCCGAAGCTGGTAGACTTGCCGAGGTACACCCGTTCCCCGGCCAAAAGCAGGGGCAAAAGGGCTCCAGGGGCCCTTCCAGTTCCAGAACACCCTGGAACCCATGGAGTTCGTGGCGGCGCTGTTGCCGCCGGGAGTACCGCCGCACCTCCACCGGTTTCAGGGCCACCACCCGGGCCTGCACCTGCCCGGCGAGGGTGGCAAGATTCGGAGGCACAGCCAGGGGCGTGCCGTCTCCGTGCACCTGGTTCAGCAGGGAGAGGCGACGATGGAGCGCGGCCACGATGGCCTCAAAGGTGGGGATCCGCTGAAGGGCTCCCCGATGCACGATGCGCACCGGCGAAAGGAAGTTGAGTTTGAGGACGGAGGGTAGAGGCTGCAGGTCGCGGAGGCGCGTCCGGACCCAATCGCCCAGGGTGCGGGGTGCAGGCGGCGCGAGATACTGGCGCTGGGCATAAAGCACCCGGTGGCCGTTGTTGACCTCCAGGAGCTTCAGGCGGACCCGCTGGGACCCGAGGCCGCCCCGGGCCAGGGTTTCAAAGGCCTGGATGACATGGGGAAAGAGGTTGACGGCGCGTCCCAGGAGCCGGAGGCCAAAGGAAAAGGGCTCTCCGATCTGCAGGGTGCCCGGAGGTGGAGGTTCCAGCACAAAGGGATGGGGCGCGTACGGCACGGCCGGTGCGCCCTTCAGGGTTTTGGCGATGGGGGTTTCAAAGATGTAGGCGTAGGCGCAGGAGCCATAGAGGTGGCATCGAGAACAGACGGGCAGCCGGGTTACGCACACGGTGCGGCGCAGGGCCCAGCCGAAGGCACCGCGCAGGGTGACCCCGGGGAACCGGGGCAGATGCAGAGGCGCCAGGGGTACGAGAGACACCCGAAGGTCCAGGGTGGGAAAATGCTCCGGGATCTGGAAAACCTCCTGCTCGAGCGTTTTCCCCATCGCTTCCTCCTATCGCTGGATTACAACATCGCCCCCTCCGGCAAATGATCCAGGATGGTTTGGTTCAGGGTTTCAAAGGCCTGTTCCGCTGGTACCTCGGGTTTCCAGGAGGGGTAATGGGATTCCCACCACGCGGTCAATTCCCGGAGGTGGTGCATCAGGGTGGCCTCCAGGTTCTCGGGGGAGGTTGCCAGTTTTTCGGCCAGTTGTTCGGCCGAGAGGGGTTCCAGGCCGTGGGCGATGAGCGAGCGGTTCCGGAGTTGCACCAGGGGCGAGAGGGCCTTCAGGTGTTCCAGCGCGGCCTCCCATCCCTCGGGCAGCCGGCCCATCTCGCCGGCACAGGAAAAGCAGGCCAGAAGCACCGTGCGGTTCAAGGCCTTGTCCGGGGGCGCCTCCAAGCGACGGGATCCCTCCGGCACCGGGAACCCCGTATCGTCCACATACCGGCGATCCAGGCAAGGCTCCAGGTCCGAGAAGGCGCGGCCCTTTCGGGGCTGTTTCTCCATCTGCACGATTTCCAGTTCCGCCAGCAGGGCATGGAGATACAGTTCCTGGAACCGAAAGAGCCGCCCCAGGAGGTCGTGGTACATGCCCCGCTGGAGGGTCATACGGAGGTTCCACAGGAGTTCGTGGAGCAGGGCCCAGAGATCCCGGGGCTGTCGGGGAGAAGAGGTGCGTTCAGAATCGGGAGGAATTGGAGGAAGGGAAACTTTCAGCAGATTCCAGGTTTCGGTAGACAACCGGGCTTCAATCCTTTCCAGGTGCTGAAGGGCCTGCGCGAAATCCAGGTTCAGGCGGGCTTCGCCGTAGCGGCACAGGTGCCGGGCCAGGTCTACCTGGCTCGGAGGCCAGAGGCCGGCCTCCCGGATCTCCTCCAGGAGTTCGGAGGCACCGGTGTAATCGTGCCGCCGGAGCAGGGCCTGGAGGGTTTGGCGGATGGGCCATTGCTTGAGTTTGGGGGCCAGGTTGACCTGCTTGATCTCCGTTTCGGCGCCTCGGCGCTGAAACGGAGATCAAGCAGGTCAACCTGGCCCCCAAACT
>WGAB01000246.1 GCA_015489295.1 Caldifarciminota bacterium | reverse complement strand
CTACAAAGCCCCCACCTCAATCCTTCCCCTCAAGGGGAGGAAGCTATTGGAGGGCAAGGACTTATAGAGAAATTCCGGCCTTTAAATCGTCCCCGCCCCTGGCGGGCGGGGATTGAGGGGAGGGGGATTTCAAAGCGGTGCCGAGGCACCGTACTCCAAAATCGGCCATCGCCGCTGAAGCGGCTCCTACGGAAATTTGGCCCCCTGGTAGGAGCGGCTTCAGCCGCGATCCTGAAGGACGATGCCCTCCTGGAGCCGGACAGCTCAAGGAAATCGCCGCTAAAGCGGCTCCTACCAAAAACCTCAACCGAACGCCCCCTCTGTAGGAGCGGCTTCAGCCGCGATCCTGAAGGACAATGCCCTTCTGGGGCCGGACAGCTCAAGGAAATCGCCGCGAAAGCGGCTCCTACCGAATGCCGGTTTCCCTGGCAGGGCGGATCATGGGCCAGGCCTTAAACTTCTATGCCGGAAACCCGTAGCCCAAAAGGAGGCTTTCCCATGGATCGTACCCAAACCCTGCTCAAGGAACTGACCGAGGCCTTTGGGCCGCCGGGCTTTGAAGACGAGGTTCGCCAGATCGTCAAACGGGAGTTTCAGCGGGCCGACGAGGTACTCACCGACCACCTGGGATCAGTGATCGCGGTCAAACGCGGGACCGCCGAGCGCCCCCGAATCCTCTTTGCCGGGCACATGGACGAAGTAGGGCTCATCGTCAAGGGCTTCACCAAAGAAGGGTTCGTGAAGGTGGAGGCCCTCGGAGGCTGGACCACCGATCAACTCATCGGCCAGCGGGTTCGGGTGAGGACCCGAAAGGGCGACTTTTACGGCGTAATCGGAACCCTGCCCCCGCATTTGCGCCGGAAAGAGGAAGAACGAAGGAAACTGCCGGAACTCAAAGATCTCTTCGTGGACTTTGGGGTGGCCAAGGAGTTCGATGTCCGCAAGGAACTGGGCATCCAGATCGGCGATCCTATCGTGCCCGTGGGCGATTTTCTCGTTACCGGCAACCCCAAGGTGTATATGGCCAAGGCCTTTGACGACCGCGAGGGCGTGGCCCGCCTGATCCGGATCCTGGACGAAATGGAGCACCTGGAACACCCGAACACCGTGTACCTCGCGGCCGTGGTACAGGAGGAGGTGGGCCTGCGGGGTGCCGGCACCTCGGCCTGGGTGGTGGACCCCGATGTGGCCATTGCCCTGGACGTTTCCCTGGCCGAGGATGTGCCTGGCCTGGAGTCCTATACCGATGCCCGGTTCGGCGGCGGCGTCACCATCGTGGTAACCGATCGCACCATGGTGGCCCATCGGCGGTTTCGGGACTTCCTGATCAGCGTGGCCGAGGAGGAAAACATTCCGTACCACCTGGCGACCGTGATGGGCGGCTACGATACCGGCCGGATCCATCTGCTGCGTCAGGGTGTGCCCTCGGCCGTTTTGGGGGTGCCCTCCCGGTACATCCACGGGTTCAATTCCATGATCCACCGCGACGATTTTGATGCGGCGGTGCGGCTGGCCGTTGCCGTGGTCCAGCGGCTGGACGCGAAAACCCTCCAGGACTTCCTGGCCTACTGAGATGGCAGCCCAACCGCGGCCCGGTGACGTGGTGCTCCTGTACGCCGAGGAGGACGATTCCCTGTTCTATCTGGAGTACAGGCCCGGCAAACGAAAGTCGACCCACCTGGGCGATGTGGTCCTGCCCCCGAAGGCGCGTTTCGGGATGCCGCTCGTGAGCAATACCGGTGTTCGGTTCTACCTGCTGCCCCCGAGTACGGCCGACCTGGCCCTGCGGGTTCGCCGGAAGACCAACATCATTTACCCCAAGGATGCAGGCCTGATTTTGCTGGAAACCGGGATCCAGGCAGGAAGCCGGGTGGTGGAGGTGGGAACCGGTTCCGGAGCCCTCACCCTGGTACTGGCCCGCGCCGTGGGACCGGAGGGCCGGGTGTACACCTTTGAGCGCCGCCAGGACCTGCTGGAGAACGCCCGCAAAAATGTCGAACGCGTCGGGCTCACGGATCGGGTGCAGTTCCATCTGCTGGATCCTGCACGCCAGGGGTTCGGCGTCACCGAGGCCGATGCCGTGATCGTGGATGTCCCCGAACCCTGGACCCTGGTGGCGGCGGCCTTTGACGCCCTTAAGGGCGGTGGCAGCTGGGCTTCGTTGTCGCCCACGGTGGATCAGGTGGACCTCACGGTGCGGTTTCTCCGGGGCCGGTTCACCCGGATCCGTACCGTGGAGGTGCTGCTCCGGGAGATGCTGGTTCGGGAGGGACGGATCCGCCCCCGGGAACGGATGGTGTCCCACACGGGGTACCTCACCTTTGCCCAGAAGGTTCTGTATTACGAGTAGACGTCGTTAGACCCGTTCCCAGCGGAGGGCGACGAACCCGGCATAGGGGTCCAGGGTTTCCTCTATCCGATCGCGGAGCACAGGCTGGCCCGGCGGCGAGAACAGGGTGGACACCTCGCGGGTGCGCACGAAGCCGGTTTTGAGGGCCAGGGCGTCCAGTTCGGCTACAGTGTAAAAGATGGCCGCCCGGTAAAAGGGGTGGCCCTGGACGCGTTTCTGGAGGTAAAACTGGCCCCACGGGCTGTCGGCGGGCACAAGGCCGGTGATGACCGCGCCGTCGGGCCGGAGCACCCGCGCGATCTCGTGGAGGGCCGCCTGGAGATCGTCCAGGAAGCACAGGGTCACGATCAGGAACACGGTGCCGAAGGCGCCATCGCGGAAGGGTAGGGCCTCGGCCACGCCCTGGACCACCTGGATCCCGCGGGCTTTTGCGAGTTTCAGCAGGTTCCAGGCCGGGTCCACACCATAGGGAATCTCCAGGGCCTCGGCGAACCGGCCGCTGCCCACGCCCACCTCCAGCCAGGGCCGGGGTGCACCCTCGGCCGCCTGGGCCAGGGCCTCCCGCTCGTAGGGAAACACGGACTGGCCCAGGGGGCCATCGTACCAGCGATCGTAGCGCTGGGCCAGCGTGTCAAAGATCTCGGCCGACCTCATAGCACGCGCTCAAACTGGTCCAGCGCTACGATCGCTGGTACGATGGCCCCCTGGGCCAGTCCGTGTTTCCCTACGAGCGGGAGGCCCTGGCCCGGGCGGCCGAGGGTGCACCCCGGCCCTGGCTGGAGGTGGGTGTGGGCAGCGGCCGGTTCGCCGAGGCCCTGGAGATT
>WGAB01000245.1 GCA_015489295.1 Caldifarciminota bacterium | reverse complement strand
GGCCCTGCACACGCCTACCCTCCAGGTAGTGCTCCTGCCCGGCTACACGCCCTCCGCCACCCCGGATTCCTTCGCCATCCTCACCTGGAACAGCAGCACCTCCTTCTCCGGCTCCTTTGGAACCCTTCAACTGGTCAACGCCGCCCCCTCGGTGAACGCCTGGCTCGCTGTGCACGGCCGCGCCCTGTACCTCTATCTCGTGGATACCGAGGCCCGCCTGGGCGATGTCAACAACGACGGTGAAGTCAACGCCCTGGATGTGGATTACCTGGCCAACTACCTCTACTTCCAGGGGCCTCCGCCTCCGGTTCCCGGCTATGCCGACCTGAACCGCGATTCCCGGATCGATGATCAGGACCTGGTGGCCCTGACCAAACAGGTCTTGCAGCCCTAACGGTCCTGGTTTATGCAAACCCTCCGAGGCCCCGCCCGGCCGGGCGGGGCCTCGGCTTCCTTCCGCCGTACAATTTCTCCGCGATGATCGGCAAGAAAATCGGGCGGTTTGAGGTCCGCCAGTGGATCAGCGGAGGGAGATTTGCCGACGTGTTCCTGGTGTACGATCCCCTCACCGACCAGGTGTATGCCCTCAAACTCGCCCGCCGAAGGACCCGGCACCAGGAATTTCTCAAGCACGAGGCCCGAATCCTGGCCAGCCTGCAGCATGAGAACATCGTTCGGTTCTACTTCGCCGATTTTTATGAGGACCGGCTGTACATGGTGCTGGAGTATGTGGAAGGGCGGTCCTTGAGGGCCCTGCTGCAGGAGCAAAAGGTGCTGCCTGCCGATGAGGCCCTCCGGATCCTCAGCGAGGCTTTGCAGGGCCTGGCCTATGCCCATCGCCGGGGCATTCTGCACCGGGACCTGAAGCCTGAAAACCTGTTGCTCAGCCGGGAGGGCACGGTAAAACTGGCCGACTTTGGGCTGGCCCTGCTTTTTCAGGAAGACCTGGGCCTCGCCGGCCCCGGGGGCACGCCCCTGTACATGGCGCCCGAGGCCTGGGAGGGCAAGGTCACCAAGGCCACCGACGTGTGGGCGCTCGGGGCCGTGTTCTACGAAATGCTTACCGGGGAACCTCCGTTTTCCGGGGACACGCTGGAGGAGATTCGCAGCCGGATCCGGGCCGGCACCCTGTCCACGCCCAAGGGAATGCGCCCGGAGTTTTTCCGCCTGATCAAGCAGGCGCTCCATCCCGATCCGGCCCGGCGGCTCCCCGACGCCTCGGCCTTCTTGGCCGCCGTCCGTCAACTCCAAAGCCAGCGAACCTTCACGGCACAACCGGTCCTTCACCTGGAAGGATCTGCCTCGCACCTCTTCGGCGGGCTCACGGAGGAGCAGGCCACGGTGGTTCGGGAGGCCGACGGCCCGGCCCTGGTCATCGGCGGACCGGGCACCGGGAAAACCCGCACCCTCATCGCCCGGGTGGTGTATCTGGTGGAGGAACAGGGGGTGCCGCCCGAGGAAATCCTGGTGGTCACCTTTGCCCACCGCGGCGTGCAGGAGATCCGGGAACGGCTCACCGAGGCCCTGGGGCGCGACCGTGCGGGGATGGTGGCCATCGGCACGTACCACTACCTGGCCCTGCAAATCCTGGCCTACGGCGGCGACCGCCTGGGCCTTCCGGAACATTTTTCTGTGGCCTCCTCCCGCACCCAGGAGGAAATCCTCGGTCGACTCTTGGGCACCACCTCTCCCCTGCGGGTCCGCCCGGTGCTCAAGGCCATCGCCGGGCTCAAACGCCAGTTCGTGGAGCCCGAGGAAGCCCGCCTTATGGCCCGAAGCCGATGGCAACGCACGGTGGCAGATCTCTATGGCCGGTACCAGGAGGCCCTGCAAAGGGAAGGGCTCCTGGACTTCGACGACCTGCTGCTATACACCCACCGGCTCCTCACCGAGCATCCCGAAGTTCGTGAGGAACTGGCTTCCCGGTTCCGTTATGTGATCGCCGACGAATTCCAGGACATCAACGAGGCCCAGTACCTGCTCCTCAAAACCCTGGCCTCCGGGCACGGAAACCTGCTGGTGTTCGGCGACGACGACCAGGCCATTTACGGTTTCCGCGGGGCCAGCGCCCGATTCATGCAGATCTTCCAGGAGGACTTCCCCCAGGCCCGGGTGTTCTACCTCACCCGAAACTTCCGTACCCCCGCCTCCCTGCTTACTCTGGCCACCAACCTTATCCGCCGGAACCGCCGCCGATTCCAGAAGCCGCTGGAGGCCTCCGTGGACCTGCCCGAGGCCTACGGCCTGTATGCGGCAGAGGACGAGGAGGCCGAGGCCCGCTTCGTGGCCCAGAAGATCCGGGAGTTCCTCAAGGACCGGTATGTGCCCCAGGAAATCGCGGTGATGGCCCGGATTCGGGCACGACTGCATCCCGTAGAGCGGGAACTGCGACGGCAGGAGATTCCATACAACCTGGTGGGAGAGGGGGGCTGGCTCGGCCACCCCCTGGCCCAGGCCCTGGTGGCCTTTCTCCGGCTGGCCGAGGGCGAGGCCACCCGGGAGGAGGCCCGTGCGGTGCTGGAAACCCTGCTGCAGATGCCGAGCACCACGGCCACCCGGCTGCTCCGGGGATACACCAAGCGCCGGAAGTTCAGCCATCCCCGGGATCTTTCACCCCAGGAGCGCCACCGGCTGGAACAACTGGAACAGCAGATCCAACGGTACCGCGAGCATCCCGAACAATTCGCCCCCGTAGACCTGCTCCAGGGGGTGCTGGCCCTGCGGCCCGAACTCGCGGATGAACCCCGGGCCCTGGCCGAAAGGGATGCCGCCGAATCCGTGCTCCAGGTTGCCGCCGGCTTCGGACGGGGAGGCGTGCCCGACTTCCTGCAGTACCTCCGGCTGCTCCAGAACCTGGAGGTGCCACCCCGGCCCACCGGCGTGCAGGTGCTCACCGTACACGCAGCCAAGGGGCTGGAGTTCCCCATCGTGTTCATCGTGGGTCTGGAGCAGGAAGTGTTTCCCCTGCGGGGGAGCCTGATGAAGGTGGCGGCCTTAGAGGAGGAACGGCGCCTGCTCTATGTGGCCATGACCCGGGCCCAGGAGCGCCTCTTCCTTTCGTATGCCAAGCAATACAAGAAGCAGCCCCAGCAGCCCTCCCCTTTCCTCCACGAACTCCTGATCCAGCGGGAGTGATCAAGGAACCAGAAACTCGAGCCGACCCACCCTCTGCACCCAGTCGCAGGCCCGGTGCACGAGATCCTCGGGCCGGTCCACCAGATCGTCCACCAGGCCGAAGCGGAGCGCCTGTTCGGCCGACCACCGTTCGCCGGTCAAAAGGAGCCGTTTCAGGCGGCCGAGCCGCAGGTAGCGACCGGCCAGATACACCCCCACGAACCCGGGAAACAGGCCGGCCCGGGCTCCGGGATGGCCGAGCCAGGCGTCGCGGGTGGCCACCCGAAGGGTGAGCGCCAGGGCGAGTTCCAGGGCACCGCCCAGTGCAAACCCCTGGATCGCCGCCACCGTGGGCACGGGAAGTTTCACGAGGTCCAGGAGCACCTGCCGGCCCAGGTCCACATATTGCCGGGCCTGCAGCGGATCCATGGCGGCGAGTTCCCGGAGGTCTCCCCCGGCCCCGAAGTTGGGCTCTCCCAGGAACACCAGGCCCGGGCACCGGCGCACCTCGGAGGAGCGGACAAATTGCCGGAGCCAGTGCAGGGCGGCGGTATCCAGCCGATTTATGCCGCCGGGGGTGGAAAACCTGAGAAGGCAACAGGCAGGGAAGGATTCAACCTGGAAGTGCAAAAGAAAATGGGGTGAGCGAGGGGACTCGAACCCCCAACCACCAGATCCACAGTCTGGCGCTCTGCCGATTGAGCTACGCTCACCGTATGTCCGGCGTTAATTGTAGCCGCCCCGGTCCGAAATGGCAAGGGTATGGGGGATAATTAGGCCATGCGGCAGCCCGACGAAGGCCGGGAGGTGCGGATCCGGGGCACCGTGTGGCGGGTGATCTACGAGGACCCCCAGGGGTCCTTTGCCGTCGTACGCCTGGAAGACGGCACCGTCGTGCGCGGCCCCCTGGCCGGCCTCAAGCCCGGTATGCCCGTTCTCGTGATCGGCCGCTGGCGACAGCACCCCCGGTTCGGCCCCCAGGTGGAAGCCCACTACTTTGAGGTGCCCCAGGACTTCCAGGATGCCGAGGCCCTTGTGTCCTTCCTGGCCTGGACCCTGAAGGGCATCGGCAAAAGCCGGGCCCGCCTGCTGGCCCAGCACTTCGGCCCGAAGATCCTGGAAATCCTGGACGAAGACCCCGAACGCATCCTGGAGGTGCCCGGCATCGGCCCCAAAACCCTGGAGCAAGTGAAACGGTCGTGGCACCGGTACGCCACCACCCGCAAGACCTTTCTGCATCTGGCGCGCCTCGGCCTCTCCTATGCCCTGGCCCGCCGGGTGTACGAGTACTTCGGCGACGACGCCGTGCGGATTGTGGAAGAGGACCCCTATCGCCTGGCCGAGGTGCCGCGCGTGGGTTTCCGCCGGGCCGATGAAATCGCCCGCAAACAGGGGATCCGGCCGGAGGATCCCCGCCGGATCCGGGCCGCCCTGCTCTATGTGCTGAATCGGGCCGCCGAGGAACAGGGCCATATCTATCTGCCCCTTTCGGAACTCCGGGACCGCCTTCGGGTCCTGGAAATCCCGCCCGGCGAGGCCGTGGACGAAGGGCTCCGGCAACTGGCAGAGGAGGGCCTGGTGGTGGCCGAGGAGGCGCGGGTGTACCTGCAGGCATTCTACGAGATGGAACAACGGGTGGCCGAACGGCTCCATGCCCTGGCCGCGGCGCCGGTGGCCCCGATCGCCCCCCTGCAGGTGGCCCAGGCCCTGGAAACCTTCCGCCGTGAAACCGGGTTCCAGCTTTCCGAGGAGCAGGGCGAGGCCGTGGCCCGCGCCGCGCGGCACCCGGTGTTCCTGCTCACGGGCTATGCCGGCACCGGCAAAACCACGGTCACCCGGGCCATGCTCACGGTTTTCCGCACGGCCGGGCTCCGGGTGGC
>WGAB01000244.1 GCA_015489295.1 Caldifarciminota bacterium | reverse complement strand
TGGCAGAAAAGGTTGCCCGAAGTGGCCCCGGGCCTGGACGCCCTGATGGCCTGACCCGCACCGGGGCCGCGTGTTTCCGCGGGCTGAGTTGCCCGAGCCTCTACCCGCCGTCGGTGTCTCCGGCTATTCGGTGATCCATCCCCACTTTCGGAAGATGGGCGCTGCCTGCTCAGAGGCCAGAAAGTCGTAAAACTCCCGAACGATGCTCCGCTGTTCGCCCTTCACGGTGAGGGCCACGCCGCAATCCCGGTAGATCACATAATCCCGGGAAACCGGCACATAATCGGCAATGTCGGGGTTGGCGATCTGCCAGATGTTCCAGATCAGCCAGGCATCAATGGACGGGTCCTCCAGCCACTTCCTCCTGGCCTCGGCGCTGTTGTGGGCGTGGTACACGATGTTCCGCCGGAAGGCTCGCACGGTTCGGATGTCGCCCTGCTTGCCGGCCATGTCTTCCCACAGGCCGGTTTGCCCGGCTCCATCCACCACTAAGATGCGGATGCCGGGTTTAAGAAGGTCGGGAAAATCGCGGATGTGCCTGGGGTTCCCCTTGCGAACCAGGATGCCGGAGGGGCGCAGATAGAGCGAACGGATGGTGCGTTCGTCAATCTTTCCGGCCATCTGCCACACGAAGTTTTGCATCATGAACTCGGCACCGCTGTAAATCAGATCGGCCTTTTCCCGGGCTTCCGCAAGCCATCGGTCGGCCGGGCCTTTGGTCACCACGATGGTCACGGGATGGTGCTGCTCAAACACTTTGGCTGCTTCCTGGATGGCGGGATACGGCCCGCCCGGGCCGTACACGAAGATGGTATCGGCCTGCTGGGCCCCCACGGGCACGCTCCAGAACAGCGCCCACAGGAGGCCCAGCCCCAGGGCAGCACGCATGGCGATCCCTCCCTTGCCCTGTTTTTCAGAGGCTCTGCTGCTCCGGCGGTTTACCAGCCCTTCACGGCCCGGAAATACACCCGCAACAGGAGCAGCAGGAAGAAGAGGATGCCGCCCAGGTACACGAGCGGCACGCCCTTATCCACCCGGTACTGGAACCCGCTGGCCTCCACGGCCTCCAGGAGCACGAGTTTCAGGCCGTTGGGCAGGATCACGGGCTGGTCCGGCGTCAGGGTCCCTACAGGCTGCACGCCGTGCCCCATGAACCGGTACACCAGGATCCGGGGCGGCAGCGTGGTGATCTTTTCGTGGCCGTGCAGGGGGTACAGGTCGCCCATCTGGTAACTGTCCAGGATCAAAAAGCCGTCACCCGTGGGCAGCACGAAGGGCGATTGCACCCGCACCAATTGGACATCCACGGTGTCGGTGTCTGAAACAAAGGCCACACGGGCAAACTGCACATAGGACGACTGGTACACCGTGAGGTCCCCGTACTTGAGGGGATGGTTCACATTGATGGTATCCCGAGCCACCGGGCGATGGTTGACCAGGAGTTCCACATCCGACACATAGGCCTTGGGGGTGATGCGGCCGTGGAAGTCCATGTAGTCAATGCGGAACCAGTAGAGCTTCAACTGGTACCCGGGCAACTCGGGGAGCGCCTCGGTTTCGCCCGGGAACACCACCACGGTGCCGCTCTTCTTGCTTACGGCCGTGAGGATGAACCCGGCCAGCAGGATCAGCATGGAAAGGTGGAACACGATGCCCAGGTAACCGAGCCACACTTCCCGGGTGGTGCCCTGTTCCTGTTGCACCCGGCGCAGGTGCCGGTAGCCCGCCCACATGCACACCAGGAGGTTCAGCGTAAAGAGGGCCACCAGCAGGTGAAAGATGGGGGCGTGGTACGCGTCGGTAAAGCCCAGGGCCTTGAGCCACTTGAGGGTGCCTTCGCTGAACACCCGCAGGTACTCGGCATCGGTCTTGTTCTGGGGAACGATGGTGCCCGCCACGAGGTACGGGATCATCAGCACGATGAGCACCACCGTGGTTTTCAGGGACTTCAGCACATCGTAGATCACTTTCATGGCCTCTGCTCCTACATGTAGGTGTGCATGCTTTCCACGCTAAAGATCTTGGTGAGCCAGTTGACGCCGAGGAAGGTCATGAAGATGGACGAGAAGGCGATGAGGTTCATGAGGAAGGCGTAGCGCTTGAGGCTCGGATGGAACTCCAGGTGCAGGTAGATGAGGTAGAGCGACCAGGTGATGAGCGACCACACCTCCTTGGGGTCCCAGGCCCAGTAGCTGCCCCAGGCTTCGTTGGCCCAGGCACTGCCAGTGAAGATGCCAGCGGTGAGCAGCAAAAACCCCCAGAAGATCAGGTTCTTGGTGTACCGGGGGTTGTACTCGGAGCGCCGCAGAAACCGGAACAGGTAGTACGAAAGGTCGTACATGAAGGCCATGCCGAAGAAGGCGTAGCTGAAGATGGTGATGGGCACATGGATGTAGAACCAGTAGCTCATGAGCGCAGGCATCAGGGGCACCGGCTGGGGATTGGACTTGTACAGCAGCACATAGCCGGCGATGGACACGAGGATGAGGGATACGGGCACGGCCTGGTACGCGCCGGTAAAGACCTCAAACAGCAGGGTGACGAGGGCGAGGAAGAACACGGTGACGCCCATGGCGTCAAACATGGAGTTCAGGGGCGGGTGTCCCATGAAGTACCACCGCTGGCCCAGGAAAACCGCGTGGAGCCCCACCGCCACCACGAACGAGAGGCGGGCGAGGAGGTGCAGTACCCTCCGGGGTCCCAAGCGGGCAGCCACCAGGAGGTACAGAACCAGGGCGACAAAGTAGAGTAAGAAGGCCAACTTAAGGAAAACGAGGTTCATGCCGGAAATCCTACGGGTTTCCCCGCAGGCCTTCAAGCGATTGCAGAAGGCCGCTCGGGCCGTTCTATAATTAGCCCACAAGCCGGAGGTAATCCATGGCAACAACCCTGAGCGTGGTGCTCGGCGGCCTGGTGGTGTATCTCCTGACCTATCGGCTGTGGGGCAAACACCTGGAACGGCGCCTGGTGCAGGCGGACGATTCCCGGGAAACCCCGGCCCGGGCCCTTTTTGACGGGGTGGACTATGTGCCGGCGCGGCCCGGTGTGCTCTTCGGACACCATTTCGCCAGCATCGCCGGCGCGGCCCCCATCGTGGGCCCCATCATCGCCCTGGCCTGGGGCTGGCTCCCGGCCCTGCTCTGGGTGTGGTTCGGCAATGTGCTCATCGGCGCCATCCACGATTACCTGTCCCTCATGGCCTCGGTGC
>WGAB01000243.1 GCA_015489295.1 Caldifarciminota bacterium | reverse complement strand
CGCCGAAGGCGTCGCCGCTCTGGAGCAACAGGCGGCCTCCAGCCTCGAGGTAGTTCCGAAGCTTCACGGCCTGGTACACCGTGAGGATGTGCTTATCGGGGAACACCCCCAGAAGGCACCACACCGTGCTGTAGGTCGAAAGGGAATCAAAGTAGGCGATGGACTGGGTGTACCAGCCTGCATGCTCCTGTAGCTGGAGAACTTCGTATACCCGGCGGCCGTCGGTGTGCAGGGGGGTCAGGTCCAGTATCAGAAAGTCGGTGCCCGGGGTGCCAGCCACGAACACCTGGTTCAGGGTATCGTTTTCGGGATGGTCGTCGTTGACCAGCCGGGTGAACAGCAGGGCCCGGTAGCGACCCGCGGCCCCCGGCGTCCAGGCGGGAAAGGTCACAGAAACGGTATCGCCCGGAGCCAGGTGGCTGACAAAGGTGCTGTCGCGGTACACCGGGCTGCTGGCGCCGAAGGGATATAGGGCGAGCACCGTGTAAAAGGAGGCGGTTTCGGTGCCCACATTGGTCACCCGGGCCCGGGGGGTGGTGGCAATGCCGGTGGGCTGGTTGTCGGAGGGGTTTTCCAGGGCCACGGGTGCCACATTGAACACGCTGTCGGGCCGGTAAAACAGGATGGCCAGGTAGTCCTCCACCCGGGTGGTGTCATTGTAGGAATAAAGGAGACCGACGGTACCGTCGGCGTTCTCGATACCGATGGTGGCCGAGGCGCCGTTATCAAAGGCAGGCAAATCGAACCTGGCTTGCTTGATGTTAATGAGCACCTTTTCGCCAGTTTCGTAAAGCACTACCTGAAAGTCGGCCACCCGATAGTAATCCGGGTAGTGTTTGGGGCGATACCAGCGGATCACAAAGCGACGGTGGGGTGCCACGCCCACGGTTCCGGTATCAATGGCCGAAAAACCAGGTTCCACCACCAGATCGTCCCAGTACACGTAGATGGCATCATTGGGGGCCGAGGGATTGGGCAGCGAGGTGTTGTGGGGACTGGTGGACGCGGAGGTGAAGGAGATGAAGCCGTTGGTACATACGAAGACGCTGTCGTAGGTTTGGCCGCGGTAGGAAAAGGCGAAGGGCAGGGGCAGCCAGGCGCCTTCGTCGTCACCGGTAATCTCCGTGGGGGTGCTGATCCAAAGGTACTGAAAATTCGGGCCGTCGGGCTCCCGGGAATCCATGTAGTACCAACCATCGGCATCGGGCCCGCCGAAGTATTGGAGGCCAGGGGCCTCCTCTGGTGGGGGGAAAGAAACGGGTTCTCCAAACTTGGGGCTGGCCCAAAGGAGACTGCTCCATACAAAAAGGGCGCTGATCCATAGTTTTTGATACCGCACGATACACTCCTCCTTGGCAGGCTTATCTTATCGTGGAACCGAGGTGTGGTCAAGCAACGAACCAGCGTCTCATCCGGGGGAGCAGGCCGAACACCGGTGGTTGCACCCGTTGAAAGAGGCTGTATATTTTGAAAACCACGGAGAGGTGGCCGAGCGGTCGAAGGCGGCGGCTTGCTAAGCCGTTGTCCCGGTAGCCCCGGGACCGTGGGTTCGAATCCCACCCTCTCCGCTTCTCGTTGGCCCGTCAATCAGGAGCGGTTCGATGGCCCTCCCGGTGCCCCTCCCCTTCGTCGGTCGCGAAGAAGATCTCCGCTCGCTTCAGGCTGACCTGGATCGCGTACTCACCCGAAAGTCCGGCTACGCCGTCTTCCTGCTGGGGCCCCTGGGCATCGGCAAAACCCGCCTGGTTTCCGAATTCCTGCGGCCCCTTTCCCAGGCCCGAAGGTTCGCCGTGCTCCAGCTGCAGGTTACCGAACCCCACTGGGAACCCCTGGCCCACCAGATCCTCCGGTTGTGCGTGCCCTTTTACAAAACCCGCCGGTCGAAGCCTACCGACCCCGGCGAGGCCCTGCGGCTTGTCCTGGCCCGCCGACCCGTGGTGTTCCACCTGGACGATCTCCATGTCCTGGACCAGGGCTCCCTGGAACAACTCTTCCTCCGGATCCAGGCCCTGGTGCGCCACCCGATCCTTTTCCTCCTGACCACCCGGGACCACATGACCACCCGCCTGGCGCCACTGCAGGAGACCCTGCCCGCCGATACCTGGCGTACCCAGCACCTGGAACCCCTGAACCGCCAGCAGGTCCACGATCTTTTAGCCCAGGTGCTGCAGACCGATCCTCCCCGGGGGTTCCTCGAAGACCTCTACGAGAACACCCGCGGCATTCCCTTCTTTGTGGAAGAAGCCCTGCGGCTCAGCGTTCAGCGAAACCTGCTGGTGCGCCGGGGTGAGGCGTGGCAGTACCACGGGTACCTGGCCGAGATCTTCGCCGAGCACCCCAGTGTCCACAACCTGATCCACAGCCGGTACCAGGCCCTGTCGGAACCGGAAAAGCAGACGCTCAAGGTGTTTGCCCTTTTGGGCACGGTGGCGCCCCACAGTGTGGTGGAAGCCCTGAAGCACCACCCCCGGATGGAGGGCCTCGCACGGTTGATCGCCCACGGCCTCCTGCGACCCCAGGAGCAGGGGGTGGCGTTTTTCCATCCCCTCATGCAGCGGGTGGTGCTCCAGGAAATCACCCCCTCCGAACGCCAGGAGATTTTGACCTGGCTGGTGGAGGTCCTCATGACCCTCCCCCGGCCCGATCCCTTCCTGGTGGCCCGCCTGTTCACCGATTTCCAGGTGCCACCCCGCCCCCTCTGGGTGCCCAAGATCCGCCAGGTTCTGGGCGACCTGGCCTTCCGCGGTGCCCATGAAACCGCCGAACGCCTGGCCAACTACGTGCTGACCAGCAGCACGCCGGGCACCCTGCACCCCCGCGACCGGATTCGCCTGGAGATCTTCCGGGCCAAACTCGTACGGCTTTCCCGGTCCAGTGCCGAGGGGCGGCGGATGCTGGAGACCCTTCTGGAATCCCCGGAACTTCAGCGCTATCCCAACGCCCTGGCGGAAGTGGTGGCCTCCCTGGTCCACGACGCCCTGGGCCAGGGAGACCTCGATCGGGCCGAGGCCTGGCTCCGGCAGGTGGAACCGGTAACGGCGGAACTCAATCCCCGGAACCGCCAAACCCTCCACTGCCTCCGCCTGCTTCTGGAGTTTCGGCAGGGGCATCCCGAGCGTCTCCGGGAACTGGAGCAGGGGCTCAGCGCCTCCGACCTGGAGCCCACCACCGGTTTCCTGATTACCACGCAATTGGGCAAGATCGCCTGGGAAAAGGGGGAAACCGCTACGGCCCTGGACCACTTTCAGGTGGCCCTGGAATGGGCCCGCCGCTCTGGGAGCCGCCTGTACCAGGCCCAGGCCCTCCAGAATATCCGCAGCGCCGCCTGGGAAATGGGTATCCATGATCTCTGGCTCCGCACCTCCGAGGATCTGGTGCACCTGGCCGAGGGGGTGACCCATCCTATGATCCGGCGCCTTGCCCGGGAAGCCCAGGCCGAACTGGCCCTCTGGCAAGGCCGTTTCGACGAGGCCACCACCCTGCTCCACGAGATCCAGCATGAAGCCGAAACCGCAGGCCACCTGTTTCAGAGCCTGAACGCCACCCTGGCCCTGCTGGAACTCTACCTGTGGACCGATCCGGAACGGGGCTACGCCCTGGCCCGGAGCTTCCTGCCCACCTTCCGCCGGTACCCCTATACCCTTCCGGATGTTTACGCATACCTCGCGTTCTATGCCTTCGCCCTGAACCGGTGGGCCGAGGGCTACAGCCATCTCCGGGGCCTGGAAACCGAACACCTGGAACTTTCGGAAAAGGAACGCCGGATGCTGGAGTTCCTGCACCACCTGTACCAGGTATGGGAGGGCGAATGGCTCCCTCAGGACCTGGAACGATGGGCCGAAGAGGCCCTGGCCCGGTTCCCCTTTCCCTGGAAACTCTGGGTATTCGCCGGACTGCTGCTGAGGATTCCCCGGTGGTTTGAACAGGGCGCCGAGGCCCTGCTTTCCCACGTGGGCCGGGCCCGGGTGAAGGCCCTGGCGGTAACCCTGCAGGCCTATAAAGCCTCCGAGGAGTTCCACCGGACCCTGCAGCGCATCCTGGCCCGGGAGAGCGATTACCGGATGTACCTCTTCGGCGAGTTCACCGTGCTGCACCGGGGCCGACCGGTAGATGTGGGATTCCAGAAGGAACGCACGCTCCTCGCCCTCCTCCTGGTCGAGCGCCGGGCCCTGGCCCGAGACGAGGCCATGGAATGGCTCTGGCCGGAGGCCAATCCCGACCGGGTCCGGGGGGCGTTCCATAATGTGCTCTCGAAACTCCGCCAGGCCCTGGGCGAGATCGTGCACTTTACCGAGCACACCCTGGCCCTGCACTGGGACCGGATCTGGGTGGATCTCTGGGAGTTTGGCGATGCCCTGAAACAGGGTCTGGAGGCGCGGGAACAGGGCGACGCAGCCCGCGCGCGCCAGTGGTTCCTGCGGGCGCTGACCGTGGCCCGCCGCGGCCGCTTCCTGGCCAATCTGAGCCATCCCGTGCTGGAAGAGGAAATGGATACCCGGGTGGTGCCGCCCTTGGTGGCCGCCCTGGATTGGCTGGCGGAACAGGCGCTGGCCCAGGGCAAACCCCTGGAAGCCCTGGAGTACGCCCGCGAGATCCGCCGATGGAACGCCAGCGACGAACGGGGAATCCTTCGAACCCTGGAGGCTCTTCTGGCCCTCGGCGACCAGGCCCAGGCCCGAAAGGTGCTCCAGGGGTTCGTGGAAAGCGAGTTCTTCGCCGGCTTCTCTCCCCAGGGAATGGAACGCTTGAAGCGCCTGGGCCTCCTATCCCTGGTGTCCCTCTAATTCCGGCCGCCAGGTCTGGTTCCCTGCCAGGCGGTACAGCCGAACCAGATTGAGCCCCAAACGGTACGCGTCCTGCAGGGCCTCGGGATCTTGTTCCACCGGTTCCCGCCCCACGTGATACACCAGGGAGTACGGAGGAAACAGCAGGCCCATGTCGTTGAGGATGGCCATCAGGTGCATCAGGGTGTGGGCCGCCCCGGCCTCCTCGGCACAGGCCAGCACCCCGGCGATTTTCCCCTCCAGGAGTTTGCCCACGTTCTCCAGGGAGGTGAGCCGGTCCACGAAGTTCTTGACCCAGCCCGAAGGACCAAACCAGTATACCGGCGTTGCCAGCACCAGGCCGTCGGCGGCCAAAAGACTCTGGTGGATGCCCTTCATGCCGTCGGCCAGCTGCCCCTCGGTACAGTGCCGGGGATTGCAGGAGGTCGGGTCCTCGGAGTAGCACCCCAAACACGGCCGGATGGGCACATCGATGAGATGGATCAGTTTCCAGGAACCCCCGGCATCTTCGATGCCCCGTAGGGTTTCCCGGAGCAGCCGGTGGGTGTGGCCCTGTTCCTTGCGCGGTGACCCCTGAAAGGCCAGGAAGTGGGGAGCGCGGTCCATGGCTACTTTACGGCCGCCTCAAAGGCCTCGGGGAACTTGTCCAGGAAGGACTTGAGCACCACGGCCGCCGAATGGCCCAGGGGGCAGAAGGTGGTACCCTCAATGCCGTCGGCGACATTGTGCAGCAGATGAAGGTCGTGCTGGGTGCCCTTGCCCGCCTCTATCTTCCGCATGATCTTGAGGAGCCAGGGCACCCCCTCGCGGCAGGGCGTGCACTTGCCGCAGGACTCGTGGCTGAAAAACTGCACCATGCGCCGGGCGTAGGTGACCGGGCTGAAGCTGTCGTCCATGACCATGACGGCCCCCGAGCCCAGCATGGTCTTTTTCGCGGCCAGGCTCTCAAAATCCAGGGGGGTGTCAAACTCCTCGGGGGTGAGGACCGGCGCCGAGATGCCACCGGGGAAGGCCCCAATGATCTTCCGGCCCGGCGGTCCGCCCTGGGCCACCTCGTAGATCAACTCCCCCAGGGTCAGTGATCCCAGGGGAAACTCGTAGTTGCCGGGCTTCTGCACGGCGCCTGAAATAGAAAAGATCTTGGGCCCGGTGCTCTTTTCGGTGCCGAACTGGGTGTACCACCGGGCACCCTTTTCAATGATGAAGGGCACGTTGGCCAGGGTTTCCACATTGTTGACCACGGTGGGGTGGCCGTAGAGGCCGTAGGTGGCCGGATACGGCGGCCGCAGCCGGGGCTGCCCCTGCTTGCCCTCCAGGGATTCCAGCAGCGCGGTTTCCTCGCCGCAGATGTAGGCCCCGGCCCCCAGGAACACATACATGTCGTGGTCAAAGTTGCTGCCCAGGATGCTGTGGCCCAGCAGGTTCTTTTTGTAGGCCGCCTCGATTTCCTCCAGCAGGATCCGGTACTCGGCGTAGTATTCGGCCCGGATGTAGATGTAGGTTTCCCGGGCGCCGATGGCATAGGCCGCAATCAGCGCCCCCTCAATCATGAGGTGGGGATCAAAGCGCAGGATGTCGCGGTCCTTGAAGGTGCCGGGCTCGCCCTCGTCGGCGTTGACCACCACGTACTTGGGCTGGTCGGTGTCCTTGGGCACGAAGCTCCACTTCAGGCCCGTGGGAAAGCCGGCGCCGCCCCGGCCCCGCAGGTTGGAGGCCATCACCTCCTGGATCACATCCTTGGGGGTCATCTCAAACAGGGCCTTCTTCAGGGCGGTGTAGCCGCCATGGGCCAGGTAATGGTCCAGATGCCGGGCCTTTTCGTTGCCCTGGTTCCGCAGCAAGAGGGGCCGATAATCCCTGGGGACGCTCACAGAACCGCTCCTTTCCTATGAAGATACAGCGTTTTGGCCGTATTTCGCAAGGAACTCGGCCTTCCAGTCCAGGAAGGCGTCGGCCAGGATGGCCTCCCGCATTTCCCGCATGAGCCGCATGAAGAAGTACACCGAATGGTAGGTGGCCAGGCGGGGCGCCAGGATCTCGCCGGCATTGAACAGGTGCCGCAGATAGGCGCGGGTGAAGGTGGTGCACACATAGCAGTCGCACTCGGGGTCTAAGGGGCCGAAGTCGCGGGCATACTGGGCGTTGCGGATGGTGAGTTTGCCGCGCCGGGTATAGACCGTGCCGGTGCGGGCGTTGCGGGTGGCCACCACGCAGTCAAAGAGGTCGGTGCCCCGTTCCACCGAGGCCACCAGGTCTTCGGGATAACCCACGCCCATCAGGTACCGGGGTTTGTCCTCGGGCAAGAGCGGCAGGGCGTGGTCAATCACCTCCAGGAACTCCACCTTGGGCTCGCCCAGGGCCAGGCCGCCCAGGGCGAAGCCCGACACCGGCATCTCGCGGGTGGCCTCAATCATCCGTTGCCGGAGGTCGGGGTACACGCTGCCCTGGATGATGGCAAACAGCGCATTGGGCAGGTTCAGGGATTGCCAGTAGTCCACGGAGCGCCGGAGCCATTCCAGGGTGAGGTTCAGGTGCTCCTGGGCCTCGGCGTGGGTCACGGGATAGGGCGAGGGCCGGTCCAGGGGCATGAAGATGTCGGAGTTCAGCGCCCGCTGGATGTCCAGCACCTTTTCCGGCGTAAAGAAGATGGGCCGGCCGTCAATGTGGGACTGGAACCGCACGCCCTCGGGGGTTACCTTCCGCAGGTCGGCCAGGCTGTGCACCTGGAAGCCGCCGGAATCCGTGAGGATGGCGCCCTTCCAGGCCATGAACCGGTGCAGACCCCCGGCCTCCTGGATCAGGTCTTCCCCCGGCCGCAGGTGCAGGTGGTAGGCGTTGGACACGAGGATCTGGACCCCGATCTCCTCCAGTTCCCGGGGCGAAAGGGTTTTCACCGTGGCCTGGGTGGCCACGGGCATGAAGTTGGGGGTTTCCACGGTGCCGTGCGGGGTTTCCAGGAGCCCCACCCGGGCGCCGCTGTGGGCGTCGCGATGGATCACACGGAACCGTACGCCGTGACCGCTCATGGAACCTGGGGCGGGGAAAGCCGATGGATCTTGCCCTGGCGGATCTCGACCCGTTCGCCTTCAAACAGCACCTGGAACCCCTCGGCCTGGGCCAGATCCCGATAGGAAAACCGAATCCGTTCGCCGGTGTCCAGCCGCAGGATGCCGCGGCCGAGGTTTTCGTCAAAGAAGACCACCAGGCCCCGGGCCCCTTCGGGCAGCCTACTCTTGCCCGTTTTCTTTGGGGGTGCCACCGGTGGTGTCCTGCAGCTGGATGCCGAACCGCTGTTCCAGTTCCTGGGCCTGCTTGGCCAGGTCGCTCTGGTACTTCACGCCGTACTTCTTGCGCAGTTCCTGGCGGAACGCTTCCCAGCGCTTCCTTTCGGCTTCCCGCCGCAGTTTGTTCTCAATGGTGTGGCGCACGGCCTTCAGGGGCCGGTACGACTCGGGCGTGAGTTTTTCCAGTTTCACGATGGCGAACTTGCCGTCCTTGAGAGGGATGATGTCCGAAATCTGGCCCTCCTTCATGCGGAACACCACCTTGGCGATCTCCTCGGGTTTGGTGGAGGGCGTGAACCCGCGGATCAGGCCGCCATTGGCGGCCTCCGGGGCCTTGGACCGGGCCTTGGCCAATGAGTCAAAGGGTGCCCCCTGTCGGAGCAGCCGCAGGATCTCTTCGGCCTCGTCCCGGGTGTCCACCACGATCCGGCGGATGTCGGCCCGGGCCGGCACCTTGAACTCGTCCTTGTGCTGCCGGTAGTACTTTTCAATGTCGCTGTCGGAGATCTGGACCTTTTTGCGGACCTCTTCCTCGTACAGGGCCCGCTGCAGGATCTGGGCCCGGGCCCGCTTCAGTTGCTGGCGCACCCCTTCTTTGAGGTCCAGTTTGCGGGCCTCCGCCTCCTTGGTCATCAGAATCTCGTCAATCATCCGGTCCAGGAGCTGCTTGCGGCCCTCGGGCGTTTCGTACTTGCCCCGGAACAACGGCGGCATCTCCTCAATGCGGGCGTCCACTTCCACCTTGGTGATCGGCACATCGCCGGCGATGGCCTCCACCTCTTTGAAGTTCTTTTTGAAGGCCTCTTCCACGCCGTCCAGGGCGTCTTCAAAGTACGGGCTCTTGGGGAACCGCGTGGCCACGGTTTCAAAGGCCCGGGCGGCATCCACATACCGGCCCAGTTCCATGTAGGTGAGGCCCAGCAGGTAGTACACGCGGTCCATCTTCCGGTAGTTTTCGCCGTACAGGGACTTGGCCTGCATCAGGTGCACCAGGGCGCTGTCCGGGTTCTTCACGGGGTCTTTGCTGAGTTCGAGAGCGGCGAGTTCGGTGAGGATCTCAAACCGCACATCCTTTTTGGGGTTTTCCTTCAGGGCCTGGTGCAGGAGCGTGTAGGCCTGGGAAATCAGGCCCTTTTGTTCCAGATCCCGGGCGTTTTCCAGGAGTTCCTGGGGGTTTGCAAAGGCGACGCCCAGCGCCAGCAGGATGAGCCACGGGATGCGCCTCATAGGTATCTCCTCCTTTTCAAAGGTGTACGCCCCCGAGCACGAGGCCGGCAAGCAAGGGGACCCAGAGGTTGTCGTCCGGGG
>WGAB01000242.1 GCA_015489295.1 Caldifarciminota bacterium | reverse complement strand
CTTCGGCCAGTGGTAAACAATGCGTCCCTCGGGATCGATGAGCACCGTGGACCGCACCGTGCCCCAGGACTCCCGGCCGCACTGCCTCCTGAGCTGCCAGGCGCCGTAGGTTTCCAGCACCCGGTGCTCGGGGTCGCTCAGCAGCGTAATCCCCAGGTTGTGCTTGGCCACAAACTTCTGGTGGCTCTGCACCGAATCCTTGCTCACCCCGAGGATCACGGCGCCCAACCGCTCAAATTCGGGCTTGAGTTCGGTGAACTCCCGGGCTTCGGCGGTACACCCCGAGGTGTTGTCCCGGGGATAAAAGTAGAGCACCACCCATTTGCCCCGGTAGTCCTTCAGGCAGTGCTCCGTGCCGTTTTGATCGGGCAAGCAAAAATCCGGGGCCGGATCGCCAATGTTCCAGGCTACGGGGCTCATGACGCTCCCCCCTTTCAGATGCGCCCCACAAGGTCCAGGTCCACCTTGAGGGTTTCCTTGCCGGGTTCCCACTCGGCCGGGCACACCTCACCCTCGTGCTCACGCACATAGCGGGAGGCACGGAGTTTCCGCAGGATCTCCCGGGCACTCCGGCCGATGGAGTTGTCGTGGATGTCCATGGCCTTGAGGATGCCGTCGGGATCGATGATGAAGGTGGCCCGCAGCGACACCCCTTCGTCCTCCAGATAGGTGCCGAAGGCGCGGCAGAGTTTGCCCGCCGGATCGGCTCCCATGGGATACTGCACCTTGCGGATGGCCGGCGAGGTGTCGTGCCAGGCCTTGTGCACATAGGCGGTATCGGTGCTCACGCTGATGATTTCGGCGCCCTCCTTCTGGAACTCGGGGTAAAGTTCGGCCAGTTCCTCCAGTTCCGTGGGGCACACGAAGGTGAAGTCGGCGGGATAAAAGGCCAGGATGAGCCATTTCCCGCGGAAATCGGCCAGGCTCACCTCTTTGATCTCATCGTTGTGGTACACCTGAAACTTCAAATCGGGTACCTGGTCACCTATGCGAACCATCTTGACCTCCTTGATTGGGTTTTGCTGAGTATAAAGGTCGGCCACCGCGTGCTCAAACACCCGCGGTTCCCTGGTGGTGAGGTCCGGGGGTCTTCAGTCTCCGTGCCGGCCTGGGGAGCAGCCTGAATTTCGCCTTCGGTTTTTTGAGAAATGCCTTTGTCGCGGCTGAAGCCGCTCCTACTCGGGGCCAGATTTTTGTAGAAGCCGCTTCAGCGGCGATTTTTCCCGGGATGCTCAGGTTTTGCAGATGACCTCGCACTTCGGGGATCGCGGCTAAAGCCGCTCCTACCTGATGGAACCGCGGCAGCATAGCGCTCCGTAGGAGCCGCTTTAGCGGCGATTTTTCCCGGGATGCTCAGGTTTTGCAGATGACCTCGCACTTCGGGGGTCGCGGCTGAAGCCGCTCCTACATTTTGCAGCCCTGCGGGCTGCACCCCCTCCCCTCAATCCCCGCCCGCCAGGGGCGGGGACGAATTGGAGTCCAGGTTCTACACTAAGTCCCTGCTGTTCAATAACTTCCTCCCCCTGAGGGGGAGGATTGAGGTGGGGGTGCGCCGTAGGCGCCGCTCTCGCGGCAACCTATCCCTCTTGGTACCCTCATGATTCGAGTTGCCCGCCCTCGTGTATCCGCCCTCAAACGTTGAGCCCTTACCGGATTGTTCCGTACAATTGGGGAGGCGGCGGGGGTGCTCTGTGATCCTGTTGGATCTGGAGGGCGCAGGGGAAGAACGCAGACCGTTGACGGGGTGGCAAGACATGAAGAACCTGGTGACACAGAAAGCCCGGCTCCTGGCACGAAAGATCGTGCGGGAGGAGGTGGAACGCGCGGGATTCCAGGTCAAGAGGATCTTGCTTTTTGGGAGCCGTGCGAGGGGAACAGCAGGCCCAAAAAGCGACTGGGACTTTTATGTCGTGATCGCTCCGGCCGCCCCGGCCCGCGTGCGGTGGGACCTGGCGGACCGGATCTGCGAGCGCCTCGCCGAAGTGGGGATTTGGGCCGATGTGTTTGTTCAAAACGAAGCCACCGTCCGCCAACGGCAGAACAATCCGGGGTACCTGACCTATTATGTACTTCGGGAAGGTGTGGAACTATGAACGAAGAGGCCGTCCGCCTCTGGATCCAGAAGGCCGACGAAGACTTTGAAGCCGGGAAAATCCTGTTTCAAACCGACTCTCCCATCACCTGGATCGTTTGTTTTCACATGCAGCAATGCGCAGAAAAATACCTGAAGGCCTTTCTCATCTACCACGGGCGGGAGTTCCCTCGTACCCACAGCCTGCCGGTGTTCATCCAGCTCTGCGCACAGACAGATCCATCTTTCCAGAAGTTGAAGGAAGTAGGGGTGCGGAAACTCAGCCGATACGCAACGGCGATCCGGTACGGGGAAGAGCCGTATCGGCCGGACATAGAAGAGACCCAGTAGGCCATTGAACTGGCGCAAACGGTCCGCCGGTTTGTCAAGCAGGCCCTCCAGAAGAGCGGCTTTGTGTTTGAAGCCGAAGAAAACGCCGGCTGAACCTTGGTTGCCCATCGGCCCAGCCCAAACCCCCAACGCTTGAATCAATCTGTTGCGCCATCCGGCCGCTTTTCTGAAGACGAACGCACCGTGGATGCTGTGGTGCGAAACCTGGAGATCCTTGGAGAAGCGGCCCGTCAGATCCCCGAAAATGTGCGGCGACTTTACCCGGCCATCCCCAGGCGGCGGGTCGTTCTACCAACCGGCAACCATCGCACCACCACGATTGGAAACAGTCCTCTCAGCTTTGGCCCCACCTTCCTGTGCCGTGGCCCCTGCATCCGGTGTTCCGGAAATCTGGCCGACGCTTCAAGGTCCGGTCCCCGGGGTGGGTCACCATGTCCTGGCGCATCTACTCCGGCCCCTTGACACCTGGAGCCGGGGAGCGTATAAATACTCACCCAACACATCGCGGGGTGGAGCAGTCTGGTAGCTCGTCGGGCTCATAACCCGAAGGTCGCCGGTTCAAATCCGGCCCCCGCTATTTTTTATTCCGAAAATTCCCTGCTCTTCTCCACGCCCCGGCCTCGGGCCGGGGAAGGCTTACTGGAAAAACCGGGAGGCGTTCAAATTCCTGCGGTCGGCTCCAGCGACCGCCCTTCCGGGGCTACGGCCGGGCTTGAAGCCCGGAACCGAACCTGTATAATAGCCACGCCAAAGCGGGGCCGTAGTTCAGCCTGGTTAGAACGCCGGCCTGTCACGCCGGAGGTCGCGAGTTCAAATCTCGTCGGCCCCGCTTTACTCTTTTCCCATCCATTCCAACCCAAAGGAGTTTTCCCATGACGCGGTTCCTCCTCCTGATCCTGACCGCCGGAACCCTCGCGGCCAGGATGCATGTGCGGGTGTTTGTGGACACCCGGAGCCAGCTGGAAACCCTGCTGGCCCGCGGTGTTCAGGATGTGACCGCCGCAAGCCCCAAGGGCTTCGTGGACGTGACCGTGGACGATCCCAAGGTGCTTCAGGGCTTTGATTACCTCACCCTGGACCCCGACATCAACGCCACCTGGCGCCGGTGGCTCCAGAGCGGCCTCATGATTGACTTCGGCCCCTACTACACCTACGCCGAAATGACCCAGATCCTGGATGAACTGCACGACCAGTACCCCACCCTGACCAGCCCCAAGATCTCCCTGGGCCAGTCCTGGGAAGGCCGGGACATCTGGGCCATGCGCGTTTCGGCCGTGCCCGAAGGGGAGGACGCCCCCACCGTGCTGATCAACGGCGTGCACCACGCGCGCGAACCCATCGGCTGCTACATCACCGTGGAATTCGCCCGGTACCTGCTGGACCGGTACGGCACCGACCCGGAGATCACCTGGCTCCTGGACCATCGGATCCTGTGGATCGTGCCCGTGGTGAACCCCGACGGCTACACCTATAACGAAACGCCCCAGTCCGGTGGCTGGTGGCGGAAAAACAAACGCGACAATAACAACAACGGCACCTTTGAGGAAAACTACGACGGTGTGGACCCGAACCGCAACTACGCGTATCAGTGGGGCTACGACAATTCGGGGTCCAGCCCGGATCCGGGCAGCCAGATCTACCGGGGCCCGGCGCCCTTCTCCGAACCCGAAAACCAGGCCCTGCGAGCCCTTGTAGATTCCATCCAGCCGGTGATTGCCCTCAATTACCACTCCTACTCTAACCTGCTGCTCTACCCGTGGGGCTACGACGAGTACTACACACCGGACCAGGACATCTTTGAGGCTATGTCCCAGTACATGACCGCGGCCAGCGGCTATGTACCAGCCACCCCCTGGGAGGTGCTCTACACGGCCAATGGTGTGGCCATCGACTGGATGTACGGCGAGCAAACCGAGAAACCCAAGATCTTCGCCTTCACGCCCGAGGTGGGCGAGGATTTCTGGCAGCCCGATGAGGCCACCATCCAGGAGCAGTTCAACGAGAACCTGCCCATGAACCTGTATGTGCTCAAGGCGGCAGGTCCCTACGCAGATGTGACCGCCACAAACATCACCGACCAAACCGGCGACGCCCAGATCGATCCCGGCGACACCGCGCGCATCGTGGTCACCCTCAAAAACCTCTCCCCGGCCGGTCCGCTGGCCGATCTGCAGGGGGTGCTGACCACCTCGCTGGGGTCCAACTATGTGGAAATCCTGCAGGATTCCGCCACCTTCGGCACCCTGGATCCCCTACCCTCGGCTGGCAGCGACAACGGCAGCCAGCCCTTCCTCGTGGCCGTCTCCCCGGATTTTCCCAGCGGCGCGGCCGTGCCTCTGACCCTGCGGCTCTTCAACAACCAGGGCTTTGTGCGGGAGGTCCCCCTGGGCCTGGTGGTAGGCGAACCCGTGGTGGTGTTCCAGGAGTCCTTCAACACCCTGGACCACTGGCAGGTGCAGGGCAGCGGATCCACCTCCTGGGGCCTCACCAATTCGCAGTATCACAGCGCGCCCACCAGCGCCGCCGACTCGCCCTACGGAAACTACGCCAACGATGTGAACACCGCCCTGGTGCTGGCCCAGCCCCTGGACCTGAGCCAGGCCGTGGCCGCCTATGTGACCTTCTGGCATCGCTACGAAATTGAAACCGGCTACGATTACGGCTATGTGCAGGTGTCCACGGACAGCGGCAACTCCTGGATCACGCTGAAGTCCTACACCGGCAACCAGAGCACCTGGCAGGCGGAAACCCTGGATATCAGCGGCTATGTAGGGGGCCCGGTGCTGCTGCGGTTCCTGTTCACCTCCGACTACTCGGTGACCTACGACGGCTGGTATGTGGACGATGTGGCCGTGCTGGCCAATTTGAGCCCCGAGGCGGTGACGGAACAGGAGGGCACCGACCTGCAGGCAGGCCGGCCGTGGCTTCGGGCGCTGCCGGGGCACCTGTGGTTCCAGAGCCCGGCGGCCGGGCCGGTACGGCTGG
>WGAB01000241.1 GCA_015489295.1 Caldifarciminota bacterium | reverse complement strand
TTCCGGTCCCGGATCCAGGCGTAGGCCAGGTAGGAGGTGTACTGATTGCCCAGGTTCCGGACGAGGATGGCCGGGTACAGGGGGAGGGTGCCCGATACGGTAGGCCGGGGCATCAGGATGGAATCGATGGCAAGGTTGTAAATGGGGGGCATCACAGTGTCGGCGTAAACGCTGTCGATGAAGGCACCATCGCCGGCATAGGGGAAGTTCATGTGGCCCCGGACCAGAAAGAGCAGGGTATCGGTGCCGCTCCCCAGGTAGGGGGTGAAGTCCAGGGGCATACGGGTCCAGAGGGTATCACCGGTGCCGCCCACGGCTCCCAGGCGATGCCAGGTTTGCCCCCGGTCTTTGGAGATCCAGAAACTCAGGGTTTCGTTGCTCTCCATGCCATCCAGGCGGTAATAGCAGGTGAGGCCGCCCCGGGAGGTAGGGTACGTAAAGGCAGTCCAGGCATCGCTGTTGCCCTCGTCGTTGTTGGCAGCCCGGTCCAGCAACATGCTGGAATCTCCCACCAGGCTCTTGGCGTAGGCCCGGACCCGCCAGGCGCCGGTGCCGCCGGTAGCCCAGTGGCCCAGGCCGGTGCTGAAGTCGTCGTAGAAGGGAGGGGTGTGCAAGGGGGTTACCGGGGCACGGGTGAACAGGGTATCGTCCTGAGCATTGGAACCGATGGAATCCGCGGGTCCAGAGCAAAAGGCAGCCAGGCTGTCCCAGGTGGTCGTGGTGCTGGCCGTGTAGTGGAACCACAGCGTGTCCACCTCGCCGCCGGAAAGGCGGAGTCGGGTTGAGTCGAGCCGCTGGCCGTTGACCATGAAGACCTCGTAGAAGTAGCCGCTGGTGCTGCTTTTCGTGTTGGTCACCACGACCGACGCCGACACCTGCTCGCCCGGGAACACGATGCCGGGGACCTCCAGGGAGGTGGTGGCGATGTTCACGCCCGGCGGCGGGATCATCTCGGGGCCGGTGAAATCGTCCACATGCAGGTAGAACTCGTCCACCGAGATGCACCGGACGGCCACGTAGATGGTGTCGCCGATGTAGCCGCTCAGGTCGTAGGTGTACTGGGTATAGGTGGTGGGAACATTCTGCACCGTGGCCAGGGTGTCGTGGAAGGCGTTGGGCACCGGCGAGGTGGTGGACACCAGCACCTGGAAGGTTTCTGGAAAAACGGAGGAGCGGGACCGGGCCCAGAAGGAGAAGGTGACGTCGCCGGTGGTGGGGACCAGGGGTGGGGTGATGAGCCAATCGTCGTTGCCGCTGGCGTTCCAGTGGATTCGGGCGGAGTAGGTGCCGGAGTGGGGATAAAGGTCTGTGGCCTCCCAGGCGTAGGCGTCGCCGTCCTGGTTGACCACGGTCCAGGTATCCGGGATGTCCCCGGTTTCAAATCCCTCGTTGAGGGGTGCAGCCTGCAGCCTGGGGATGCCCAGGAGCGCCAGGATCCCCAGGGCAAGCACCAGCCTGTGGCCCATGGCTCACCTCCTTTTGCCGATCTGCGTCCACGCCCGGGGATCCCGGATCTCCTGAGATCCCGGCGAGGCTCGTCAGAGGCTTTTTCGACCGACCGGTCGGTCGGGTTTATACAGCCCCGGGCAGGCTGATGTCAAGGACCAGAGGGGGATCCGTTCACAGGTTCAGCGTATCGCAGGGGTGCACCTGGGTCCGACGGCCATCAAACACATGGATCACCTGCCAGCCCCTGCGGCACAGGGCATCGGCGATGAACCGGCGATGGCACCGGAACCACAAAAGCTCGGCACACATCACGGCCGTGGGCGCCTGCAGGGCCAGTTGTTCCAGTTGCTGCAAACCCTGCTGAAACTCCGGGGTTTTCATGTACGCAGGGTACCCGCCCCGCCGGTAACCGCCGAGGAGATCGCCCAGCCAGAAATACCGGATGCCCTGTTCCGGCAACGCCCGGGCCAGGTGCTCACGGGTGAACCAGGGCATCCTGCGGGAGGTGGGAAACCGGCGAACGTCCACCAGTTGCCGGAGGCCATGGGCTCGGAGCAGGGCCACCAGCTGGTCGAAGGTACGGGTGGAATGGCCCAGGGTATAAATCCGCTTAGCCTCGGGCATAGGTGCGGGATCTGGAGGTTTCCCGGAACACCTGCAGGTATCGCTCGATGGCCCGTTTCTGGAAGGCGAAGGCCGGCTTCAGGACTTCGGGCAGCGGATCCACCCTGGGGGTCCGAATCCGCAGAGGATTGACGAACCGGCCGTCCTTCAAGATTTCAAAGTGCAGATGCGGCCCGGTCGAAAGCCCGGTGCTGCCCACCCGGCCGATGAGTTGCCCCTGTTTGACCCGCTGGCCCCGGCGCACGTAAATCCGGGAAAGGTGCCCATAGCCCGACATGTATCCGTTGGGGTGCCGGATGCGGATGTACTTGCCGTATCCCCCTTTCCAGCCTGCAAAGACCACCACCCCGTCGCCGATGCTGGAAACCGGGGTGCCGTAGGGCGCGGCGAAGTCCACGCCGTGGTGGTGCCGGTACCGTTTGAGGATGGGATGCCAGCGCATGCCGAAGTAGGAGGAGATCCGCCGGTACCGCAAGGGGGTTTTCAGGAACTGGCGCCGCATGGGGTGCCCCTCGGGGTCGTAGTAATGGCCGTTGAAGTAATAGGCTTCCAGGGAGCCCACCCGCCGACCCCGGTACCGCGCCCACAGGATGCGACCGTAGCGAACCGGTCGGGTGTGCCACAGGTACCGCTCCACCAGGAACACAAAGGAGTCGCCCACCTCAGTTTCGGTGTAAAAATCCATGTCCCACTCGAAGATCTCGGCGAAGGCTACGGCCACCTCCGGCGGGACGCCGCCTTGAACCACGGCGGCTTCGTAAAAGGAGGTCTGGATCTGGCCGCCCATCAGCACCAGGTCCTTCCTCAAGAAGGCCCGTTGCCAGTGCACCGAATCGTTTTCCCAGATCAACTGAACCCAGGGCTTGATCCGGTACGAAAGGCGTTCCAGGGTGGTGCCGTTGCGATACAGGAGCAGGGTGTCGCCGGGACGGGGGGCCCGCTGGCGCGCCCGGAGTTCCCGGAGCAGCGCCCGGGCGATCCGATCGGCCCGGGCCGGTGGCGTATACACCTTGAGCACCTCAAACAGGGCGTCGTTGGGCCTGAGCACCACCGTATCGGTGGGCACGGCCACATTCAAGAGAAACCACAACAAGGGAAGTGCAACCATAGAGGGTGTAAGTGTACAGCCCCCGGAGCCTGCCCGGCTTTCCCCCTGTTTGTTCTGACAAACGCCGGAATGTCTCCGGTGCCCCTCCAGGGCGATGCCGGATTTCAGGGCGCCCCAGATCCCGGACGCAACAACGGTAGTGTGCTCTATACTCTTGGCCCGTGTGGATCACCCCAAACCACGGCTTTGGAACAAGGAGGACCTGACATGAAGAAGTACATCCTGTTGATGCGGCCCCAGTTCGGTCTGGTGACGGTCACTTCGGTGCTGGCCGGTGCCTTCGCCGCCCGGTTTCTGGACGGCGTGTTCCATCCCGGAAAGTTTGTGCTCACCCTGCTGGCCGCCCTGTTCCTGCACCTCGCCAACAATGTCATCAACGATGTGGACGACTTCCTGTCGGGCAACGATCAGGCCAACACCAAGGCCATTCGGCCCTTTTCCGGCGGCAGCGGCGTGATCCTGGAGGGGCTCGTGTCCGTGCGCCAGGCGCGGATCCTGGCCTATACCCTGGCCTTTCTGGGGGCGGCCCTGGGCCTGTACCTGAACGCCATTACGCCGGGCGACCTGGTACTCTGGATCGGCCTGATCGGCTTTTTCCTGGTGTTCGGCTATACCAACCTCGGCGTGCGGCTCGGCTACCGGGGCCTCGGTGAACTCATGATCTTCCTGGCCTGGGGCCTGATGGTGGTGGGCTCCTATGTGGTGCAAACCGGCACCTGGCGGCCGGAGGTGCTATGGGTGGCCGTGCCCACCGGGCTCCTGACCATGCTGGTGCTCGTGATCAATGAGTTCGCCGACCGGGAGGCCGACGCCGCCGTGGGCCGCCGCACCTGGGCCGTGCTCTTCGGCGAACGCACGACCCTGGTGCTGTATTTGGTTTCGGCCCTGGCTGCCTTCCTCGTGATCGTTCTGGGCGTGTTCCTGGGCCATCTCCCGAAAACCGCCCTGCTGGCGCTCGTGGCCCTGCCTCTCCCCCTGGAGGCCTATCGCCACGGCGCCCGCACCCTGGGCCAGATGCCCGCCTTCCTGAAGTCCGTGCAGTTCACCATTCTCACCCAGGTGCTGGCGGTAAGCCTGCTGGCTGTCGGCTTCCTGCTGGCCTGATTATGGCCCGCAAATTTGAGGAACTGGAACGCCTGAGGCAACAGGCCCTTCAGGGGGGAGGGCCCGAACGGATCCGTCAGCAAAAGGCCAAGGGCAAACTCACGGCCCGCGAACGCCTGGACCTCCTGCTGGACCCCGGCACCTTCCAGGAACTGGACATGTTCGTTACCCACCGCATCTACGACTTCGGCCTGGAAAAGCGGCGGATCCTGGGCGACGGCGTGGTCACCGGCTTCGGCAAGATCCACGGCCGGGATGTGGCGGTCTTCAGCCAGGACTTCACCGTGTTCGGCGGCACCCTGTCGCTGGCCCACGCCGAAAAGATCATGAAGGTGATGGACCTGGCCATGAAGGTGGGCATCCCGGTGATCGGGCTCAACGATTCCGGTGGCGCGCGCATCCAGGAAGGGGTGGCGTCGCTCGCAGGCTACGCCGAGGTGTTCTGGCGCAATGTCATGGCCTCCGGTGTGATCCCCCAGATCTCGGCCATCCTGGGGCCGTGCGCGGGCGGCGCCGTGTATTCCCCCGCCCTCACCGACTTCATCTTCATGAAACGCCACACGGCCTACATGTTCATCACCGGCCCCAAGGTGGTGAAACAGGTAACCCACGAGGAGGTGACCTTTGAGGAACTGGGCGGCGCCGACATCCACGCCACCAAATCGGGGATCGCCCACTTCGTGTACGACACCGAGGAAGAGGTGCTGGAAAACATCCGAACCCTGCTCACCTACCTGCCCCAGAACAACACCGAGGATCCGCCCCGGATCGCCTCGGACGACGACCCCTTCCGCGAGGATCCCGAACTGGACGACATCGTGCCCGATGACCCCAACAAGCCCTACGACATGCGAGAGGTGATCCGCCGGATCGTGGACCACGGCGAGTTTTTTGAGGTGCACCGGCACTACGCGCCCAATATCCTGGTGGGTTTTGCGCGCTTTGACGGCCGGCCCGTGGGCATCGTGGCCCAGCAGCCCCTCTTCATGGCCGGGGCCCTGGACATCGACGCCTCGGTGAAGGCCGCGCGGTTCGTGCGCTTCTGCGACGCCTTCAACATCCCCCTCCTTACCCTGGAGGACGTGCCCGGCTTCATGCCCGGCACCCAGCAGGAGCACGGCGGCATCATCCGCCACGGGGCCAAACTGCTCTATGCCTACGCCGAAGCCACGGTGCCCAAGATCACGGTGATCACCCGCAAGTCCTACGGCGGCGCCTACTGCGTGCTTTCCTCCAAGCAGGTGCGGGGCGACATCAACCTGGCCTGGCCCACGGCCGAAATCGCGGTGATGGGGCCCGAAGGCGCCGTAGACATCCTGTACCGGCGGGAACTGGCCCAGGCCGAAAATCCCGAGGAACTCCGGCAACGGCTCATTGCCGAGTACCGTGAGAAGTTTGCGAATCCCTACTACGCGGCAGCCCTGGGCTACATTGACGATGTGATCGAGCCCCGGAAAACCCGGGCCTGGGTGGTCAAGGCCCTGCGGCTCCTGGAGAACAAGCGCCAGAGTTTGCCTCCCAAAAAACACGGCAACATCCCGCTGTAGCCATGGCGCGGGTGGCACTGGCAGTGGTTCCCGCGGCGGGAGAAGGAAAGCGGTGGCGTCCCCTCAGCGCCTACGTGCCCAAGGAGATGCTGCCTGTGGGCCACTTTCCTCTGATCCATCACGCGCTCCATTTGCTTCATCGTCTCGGCGTGGCCGAGGTGGTGGTGGTCACCCACGAGGAAAAGGCCCTGCTGGCCGACTATGTGGCCGACCGGAACCTGGGGGGTCCCCATGTCCACGTGGTGTACCAGGAGCGCCGGAGCGGCGTCATTCCGGCGGTGGCGCGGGCTCTGCGCGACAAGGAACCCCGAACCCCGGTGCTGGTGCTCTATCCCGACAACTTCTTTCCCGAAGGGCCCCGGGACCTGGACCGCTTCGTAGAGGCCGCCCTCCATACCGACCGGACCCTGCTGGCCTTCACCCGCCTTACCGAGGAACTGTTGCAAAGCTCGGGCCTGTGGGCAGGGTTTGACCTGCTGCGGTCCCGCCCCACCCAGGAGGGATTCCTGGAGATCTCCCACGTGGGAGAAAAGGGCGGCTGGCGCCCCCAGTCGCCCTGGAAAAGCGTGGGCCTGTGGGCGCTCCATCCCCGGGACCTTCCGGTACTCCGGCAACTGGCCCGGATGGAAAGCCCTACGGAAATTGAGGATGTCCACTTGTTCCGGGAACTCGCGCTCCGCCACAGGCTCCTTGGGTTCGCCCTGCGGGTGCCGGTGGTTGACGCCGGCAATCCCCAGGGGTACATTCTGGCGTGGAAAAAATTCCTGGAGGCGCGTTCATGACATTCCTGTGGCCCTGGATCCTCGGGATGGCCCTGGCAGCACCGCGACCGGTTCACCCGGTATCTCCGAAGGTGGCGGCTTTTCCCGCGGCTTCCACCCTCAAAACCCCGGTGGAGACCCTCAACGATACCCTGCGGGAGATCGTGGTGCTGTGGCATCGGGACGTGCCGCCGGCGGCGCGGGAACAGGCCCTCCAGGGATTGGGGCAGGTGGTGCGCGAGGGCCGCTTTGCTCCCCTTACCGTGCTTCGGCCTGCGCCCGGGCGGTCGGTAGACCGGATCCTGGATCTCCTGAAACACGACCCCCGGGTGCGCGCGGCAGACCGGAATTATCGCCGCGCCCTGGCCTGGGTGCCCAACGATCCCCTGTTTCCGTACCAGTGGGGGCTTCAAACCGGGGTATTGAACATGCCCGCGGCCTGGGACCAGATCCCCAGCGGGGGCGACAGTACCGTGAAGGTGGGCATCCTGGATAGCGGCATCGCGTACGAGGATTTCCCGATCCCCGGTTATGAGCAAGACGAGGTGGCCTCAGCCGATGGCCAGTACCACCGGGCCCCGGATCTCGCCGAAACTCGCTTTGCCGGGGGCTACGATGCCGTGCACCAGGATTTCCACGCCAACGACCAGCACGGCCACGGTACCCATGTGGCCGGCACGGTGGCCCAGAGTACCAACAACGGCTACGGCACCGCCGGGGTGGCCTTCGGCGTCACCCTCGTGCCCATCCAGGTGGCCTCGGCCGATGGCCTGGTGGCCGACGATTGGGTGGTGGATGGCATTGCCTACGCCCTGCAGGAGAGCGTGGCCGTGCTGAACATGAGTTTTGGCGCCGCCGACTCCTCGTCGGTGATGCATGCAGCCCTGAGGGAAGCGGATTCCGCGGGCGTGCTCCTCGTGGCCGCTGCGGGCAACAGCGGGAGCCCGTCGGTGTGGTATCCGGCCGCCTATCCCGAGGTGCTGGCCGTGGGCGCCGTGCGCCAGAACCTGGAACGCGCCGAGTATTCCAACTATGGCGAGGCTCTGGATCTCGTAGCTCCCGGCGGCCACTGGGCCGACTCCTTGCCCGGCATCCTGCAGCAGACCTATGCGCCCGTGAACGACTCCGTGGTGCATGTGGATACCTTTGCCTTTGTGTATAAGGTGGGGACCTCTATGGCGGCGCCCCATGTCGCCGGTGTCGCCGCCCTGCTCATATCCGTGGGGGCCTCAGCGGACCAGGCCCGCGAGGCTTTGCGGGCCACGGCCCGGGATCTCGGAACGCCGGGCTTGGATCCCGAATACGGCTACGGCCTGGTGGATGCCGCCGCAGCCCTGGCCTATGTGCTGGGGGATTCCGGCACGACGTCAACCCTCGATACCCTGCGCAACCCCTACGACGGCGACATGGTGTACACCGACGATCCCCAGTTTCAGGTCGTGTACCAGGCCACCCGGCTGCGGCCCCAGGCGCCCTGTTCGCTCTTGACCCTCCGCTTCGCCTTTTACAACTACGACACCCTGCAGGCCCGCACCAAGGCCTGTAGCCTGTTTGTGTGGCAGGACAACGCCGGCCAGCCCGGTGATCCCCTGCTGGCCCTGGTGGATTCCATCCGGCTCGGCCCCGACAGCATGGGGTATCTGGAGGTGCCCGTGGAAACCCTGGGCCTCACTCTGGAAGTGCCTTTCTGGGTGGGCCACCTGGAAATCACCGGCGGCCCGCCCACGGCAGTGCTGGACGACCAGGCCCAGGGCACCAACCTGTACCGGTTCCCCGGTGATCCCACCTGGTATCAGGGCGCCTACGACTATTACCAGGAGGCGGTGGTGCGCTACTACGCGCTCAACGACTCGGTGCCGCCGGAGTTTCAGGTGCAGATCCTGCCCAATCCCTACCTGCCCCGGAACCTGGACATCTGGGTGGTGTCCTCGGAGCCCCTGGCCGGTGGTGACGAACCCCCGGAGAGCGCGGCCGTGTTCACGCCCGATAGCGTGGTGTATCCCTTGACCTTCACCGACATTGACCGCCAGACCTACAAGGCTGACTTCGTGGTGGTGGATACCGGGGTGCTCACTTTGTGGATCAAGGGGCGGGATCCCGCGGGCAACTGGAGCGAGGTCACCCTGGAGTTCAGCACGGCCTTTGCCGGGCCCCGGCCGGTTCGCCTGCGCTCGCCCGACGGCCACCTGCAGGTGGAGATTCCA
>WGAB01000240.1 GCA_015489295.1 Caldifarciminota bacterium | reverse complement strand
TTGCCCTATCCCCTCGTGCCCTACCAGGGCGCGGTGTATCGTTCCGGAAAACGGGAGTTTTCCGGGTTTCAGTACCGGCCTGAGGCCTATGCCCGGGACCGGGATCCGGCAGAGGGACCGGTGGCCCTGGGCCCGGTGTCCATCCTGCGCGAGTTCCGGGTGGCACCCCTCATCTTCTACCCCGTGGTGTACCATCCGAGGCGGCAGACTGCCACGGTATACACCCACCTGCGGGTCCGCGTGACCTTTGAGGGCACAGGAGAACAGCCCTTTTCCCGGGTGTCCACCACCGTCAGCCGGGGTTTTCTTCCCCTCTATCGCCACCTGTTCCTGAACGGCCGGAGCGCGTTGCAGGGCCGCACCGTTACCGAAGGCACCATCGTGGTCATCGCCAACGATGCCTATGCCGACGCCGCCCGCACCTATGTCCAGTTCAAGCGCAGCCTGGGCTATGCGGTGGTGCTCCGGTTTACCTCCGAGTTCAATCCCCTTACCGCCGACAACATCAAGGCCTACCTGCAGGAGGCCTACGACACCTGGGACCGGCCGCCCGAGTACCTGGTGCTCATCGGCGATGCCGAGGATGTGCCCTACTTTGAACGCTACAGCATCCCCACCGACCAGCCCTATGCGGAACTGGCGGGCAACGATTACTTCCCCGATATCCACTACGGCCGGATCTCCGTGGCCACTCCGGAACAGGCCGACTATGTGGTCCAGAGCAAGGTAATTCAGTACACCCTGGCCCCGGATACCTCCGATTGGGCGTGGTTCACTTCGGGCACGGGCATCTCGGGCTCGGACTATGTGGACGATGAAAACGCCGCCCGCTGCGGCCTGATCGCCTACGAGTACGGCCACATCACCCACTGGGACTCCCTGTACGCCTCCCTGGGCACCAATACCACCACGAACGTGACCAATGCCCTGAACGAAGGCCGGTCCTGGCTCGCCTATTTCGGCCACGGCTACACCACGGGCTGGGCCTCGGTTTCCCCCTCCTTTGAGAACAGCGAGGTGTATGCGCTAAACAACGGCCTGCGGTTGCCCACCATCATGGACATTGCCTGCGACAACGGCGCCTTTGTCAACAGCGAGTGCTTTGCCGAGGCCTGGATCCGGGCCGGCAGCCCCGAAAATCCCAAGGGCGCTTTGGCCATCGTGGCTGCCACCGTGGCGAGCCCCTTCTTCTACACCGATACCCTGGGCCGGGGCTTCTTCCTGGGCTATTTCCGCGATTCCCTGTGGAGCGTGGGGGCGGCCCTGACCTTCGGCAAGATGTACATGTACCAGTACTTCCCCGAGGGGCCCGGCGGCAACACCGAGGAAACCATGCTGATGCACCAGGTGTTCGGCGATCCCCACATTGACCCCTGGTCCGATGTGCCCCGGCCGCTTTTGGTGGATTACCCGGCCAGTGTGCACCTCGGCAACGCCCAGATTCCAGTGTCCGTGCAACGGCTGGGCATGCCGGTGCCCAACGCCCTGGTCTCCGTGTTTCAGGACACTTTGCTGCTGGGCACAGCCTATACCGGGCCCTCCGGCCAGGCGGTTCTGGATGTGGAGGTCTCCCAGGCGAATCCTCCCTTGACCCTCCGGGTGTTCTACCACAATTCCCGCCTTTTCGAGGGCACGATTGTTGTGGTTTCCGAAGGGGCCTATGTGAATCTCCGCACCTTTACGGTGGAGGACGACAACGACGGCCTGCCCAACCCCGGCGAACTGGTGCACCTGGGCGCCATCGTTCAAAACTGGGGCAACGACACGGCCTATGGGGTGTACGGCCGCATGGCGTCCGAGGCCCCCGGCCTGTTCCATGTACTGCAGGACAGCCTCTGGCTGGGTACCGTGGCCCCGGGCGATTCCCTGTATGTGCCCCAGGCGTTCAGCCTGTGGGTGGACAGCACGGCCACGGATCAGGCCACCAGCACCCTCACCTTTTCCTTTTACAGTAGCCAGGGCGACACCTGGACCACCCAGCGGGGGCTGGCCGTGGCCGCTCCGGTGCTGAAACTGCACCACTACCGGGTGGTGGATCTCCAGGGCGAGGTGCCGGACCCCGGCGATACCGCATTGCTTGTGTTCACGGCCCGGAACCACGGCCACGCCGAGGCCCCGGCCGTGCAGGCCACCCTCCTGTTGAGTGATACGCTCATGGTCCCGTTGAATACCACTGCGGCCCTCGGCACCCTCGCCCCGGGCGACACCTCCCTGGCCGAAACCCTGTCCTTTTTTGTGCGGCCGGAAACGCCCCAGCGGTACCTGCTTTCCTTCGGCATGCAACTGGTCACCGGTTTCCAGAGCTTCACCGATTCCGGCGAGGTGCTGATCGGGGTGGGCGGCGATTTCCTGATCTTAGATCTGGATCCGACGCCCCTCACTGGCCCCTGGCTCCATGCCTTCCTGGCCGATTCCCTGGACCTCGTGGGAGTCTATGCCACCGATGCCGGCGATTACCTGGAGGA
>WGAB01000239.1 GCA_015489295.1 Caldifarciminota bacterium | reverse complement strand
TTTCGGTGTTCACCAGCACGAAGGAGGCGCCCAGGGCCGCCCCCACCATGTCGTTGCTGGCATCATAGCCGGCCAGCACCGAGAGCACCTTGGTACCGTGGTAATTGGCCCCGCCGTTGTAGCCCGGCACCATGCCTTCCGGGGTCACATCGCCGTCGCCCCGGCGGCGGTACAGCAGGAAGCCGAGGGCGGGCTCGGCACGGTCGGCGCCGTAGCCGCTCAGGGTGTCGGGTGGACCGGCCGAGGGGTCCGGCATCGGGAAATCCAGAAGATAGCCGCCAGAGGCCAGAGCCACGCGCCAGCCCCAGCCGCTCCGGTAGTACAGCCGGGGGTACCGGGCGAAGGGCCGCACGGCCGTGGATTTGAGATTGAACTGCTCGGCTGAAAGGGTTCCCGTCCACAGGAAGGTGTCCACCAGGAAGGCCACGAGGATCTGGCCGGTAAGGCTGTCCAGGGCCACATCGGGCTCCCGCCCCGGGCCCACGAGCCAGGGGGTTGCCGTGCCCGCTGTGGGGCAGTCCAGCACCTGCACCTCGCCGTTGGGGTCCACGAAGGCCACGAGATCCCGGTCCGGAGCCGCAAACACCCGGAGGGGATCGGGGAAGGGAATGGGCTCAGGAAACGCGAACAGGGTATCGGCCGGGCCGAAGGTGTGGCCGCCGTCCGTGGAGGTGCGCCGCAGGATGCCGGCCGCGGGAGAAAGCCAGTACACCCGCACCAGGGTGTCGCCGTGCAGGGTGATGGCTGGAGACAGGGCGGGATCCGGGCTCTCCGCGAGGTCCCAGGGGTCGGTGAGCCAGCCGGTATCCCCGTAAATCCCGAAGTACACCTGGGGGTTGGGAGCGCCGTTCTGGAACACGATGAACAGGGAGCCGTCGGAGGCCTGGGCCACCGAGGGTTGCAGCGCCCACGGCCCCGGGTGAATCTGCACCGGCGCCCCAAACTGGGGGATGCCGTTGTTCACCTGTACCCGGCTGAGCCAGAGCCGCCACCGGGCGGCGTTGATGCCGGTAAGGGAGTCGCGCGGGGCCGCGCTCCACACGACGGCGCCGGGCGCAGCGGCGAAGCCGTTGATGTAGATCCGCACCTGGTTGTTGTAGGGCTGGGGCAGGGGAGCGGCGCCCCAGTACAGGTGGTCGCCGGAGTTGAAATCGTGCCGGGCCGCGATGCGCCCGTTGTCAAAGAGCCAGCGCACCGCCGGATGGGTGGAGTCAAAGCCGGTGTCCAGCACGCCGATGGTCACCCCGGCACCCAGGAACCCCTCGTTGTGCACCCGGTCCAGGCGGATGGTCTGAATCTGATGGGCCGACAGGCCGTACCGGATCTCGCCCTGGTCCGGGCTTTCCAGAACCCCCCGGGCCACGGGTTCCAGGTGCAGGTCAGGCCGGCGGGCGAGGTGGGCGGTGAGGGTCTGAGGAAGCCAAAAGGACTGCTGTCCGAGCCAGCGGGAGTCGGCCCGGCCGCGGGCGCCGTAGAGTTCCAGGGAGGCCTGCAGGTCCTGGTACGGCGCCGAGCGCAGCGCGGTCCAGGCAAGGGTGCCGCCGGCAGCGTTCACCAGGAGTCCGAGCCCCAGGAGCAAGGGAACCACTTACTCTTCCTCCACGAACACGCCGTAGGTGTTGGTCTGTACGGGCTCGATGATGAGCACCACCGACGGGGTTTCCGCCTTGGTGCGGTGGGGCAACCCCTTGGGAACCAGAAGCCCCTCCCACTCCTTCAGGGTAAAGGTTTGCAGTTTGGTTTCCACGGTGACCTCGCCCTCTACCACGATAAAGAACTCGTCTTCGTTGGGATGGACGTGCCAGCGGTACTCACCGTGGATCCTGGCGATGCGAAGGGCGGTGCCGTTGATTTCGGCAAGGTGAACGGGGAAAAAGGCCTTCTGGAGTTCCCGGCCCTTCTCACGAAAGTTGATCTTCCGCATAAAAAAGAAAGTGCGCCGCCCAGGACTCGAACCCGGAACCCGCGGATTAAGAATCCGCTGCTCTACCAGTTGAGCTAGCGGCGCACATGGGCCTTCAATTTTATGGGTGCAGGCTGTTGGGGGCAATCCCCCGAGGTGTCAGTGCCCCAGGACTCTGGGGTGCATCGGCCCCGGGCCTGGGGTGTGGAACCGGGCTGTCGTGACACAGGGAGCAGCCGGCCGGAGCCGGCCCTGCAGTTCTCCCAGCGCGAAGCCCGAAGCCAGGGGCAGGAATACCGAAAGGCTCCAGAGCACCAGAAACATGCGCCAGGGGAAGGCGCTCGGGGGATGCAGCAGGTTCTGGAGTCTGCGCCCCAGGTGGGTTTGGGGTTCGGCAAAGGCCCGGCCCGCCGCCGATGCGGGGCCGCCGGTAGCCGAAACCTTTACCAGCGCCTCGGCCAGGGGAAGGGGGCTGGACAGCCGGCGCACCACCCAGCGGTCCACCTGGTACTCCATTTCCTCCTGCAGCTGGCCGAAGAGCCGCCGGGCAAAGGGGAGCGGGGCCAGAAAATCGCGGAGCAGCCCGCCCAGCAGGTTCCAGAGGTTGTCGCGGAGCCGGAAATGGCCGAGTTCGTGGAGCAGCACCGCCTGGAGCTCCTCGTCGGAGAGGGTTTCCAGGAGGGCCGGCGAGAGCAGCAAAACGGGTCTGCGGATGCCAAAGATCGCCACCCGGGCCGAAGGGGAGGGCAAGAGGTACACCTGCGGCAAAGCGGAAAGCCCGGCCAGTTCCATAGCCTGGGTCAGCACCCGCTGCAGACGGGGATGCCGCCGGAGGTCCAGGGGCCGGTGACGGTGCAGCCGGTACCAGGCCTTCAGATACAGCACGCCACGCCGCAGCAGTACCGCCACCGCCCAGAGCGCGAGCAGGAGCAGCAACCCCCGGCCCACGGTAAGCCCGGGGAAACTGTTCTGAAACCAGGTGGCACAGGCGTGCTGGAGGTGGCGGCAGGCGGTCAGGAACCCCTGGGTGGACCCTGTGGCCAGGCGGAACCCTGCCAGATAGGCCAGGGGCGTGAGCACCAGGGAAAGGCCGCCGGCCATCAGGGTGCCGAGGAGGGCGACCTTGCGGCCCTCGCCCCGGTGCCGAAGGATCCAGCCAGCCAGCAGGGCCGTGGTGCCCACCGGAATCCCCACGAGAACCAACGCCAGGATCATGCAGAGTCCTTACCGTAGCGTTTCCGCAGTTCCTCCAGCAGGCGCAGCGCCTCCTCGGAGGCCTGGGCGTCCTCCGGCAGCAGGTGGGTCAGCACCTCCTCCG
>WGAB01000238.1 GCA_015489295.1 Caldifarciminota bacterium | reverse complement strand
TTCTTCTGGTCGGCCTCCTGCCCCTGCCCCGGTACACCTACCTGACCTCGGGCTTCGGGGACAGCCGGGGGTTCCGGTACCACACCGGCATTGACCTTTCCACCGGCGGCAAACCCGGCATGCCCGTGCTCGCCCTGGATTCCACCCGGGTGTGGCGCGTGAAAACCTCCTACTTCGGCTACGGCAAGGCGCTGTATCTCATGAGCCCCCACGGCCACCTCTATGTTTACGGGCACCTCTCCCGCTTCGCCCCCCACCTGGAAGATTGGGTCTGGAACGAGCAGATGCAGCGCCGCACCTACTTCCTGGACCTTTACCCGATGCAGGACCACTTTTTCCTTCCCGGCCAGGAGGTGGCCCTGTCGGGCGCCACGGGCGCCGGCCCGCCTCACCTGCACTTTGAGGTCCGCACCGAGGACAACCGGCCTGTGAACCCCCTGTTCTTTCTGCCGATTCCCGACCACCGGGCCCCGGTGTTTGAAGGTCTCCGCATCGTGTGCCGCTCGCCCCTCACGCTCGTCAACCGCGAACCCCTGGACCTGGAACCGCCGCTGGAGCAGGTCAGCCGCACCCTGTGGCGCGCCGAAGACCTGGACATCACCGGCCCCTTCGGCCTGGAGGTGCAGGTGGCCGACAGCATCGACCGCAGTCACTATCGCATCAGCCCCTACGAACTCCTGGGGCTCGTGGACGGCGACACCTTCTTCTGGGTGGTCCACGATACCCTGCCCTTCAGCAACAACTCCGTGGCCGTTGTGGAGTACCGGCGCGATCCCTGGGGCCGGCGGTGGCACCGCCTGTATGCTCCAGGCAACTGGTACCACCGCCCCATCCGCCGGGCCCGGGCCGCCCTGGATCTGGCCGACGGCGAGCACCACCTGGAAATCGTGGCCCGCGACATCCGGGGGAACACCGCCCGGCTGGTCCTCACTGTGTACACTGGCACCTACGGCCGCGACCCCTTTGAGGCCCCGGCGACCTTTGACTTTGAAAGCCTGTACTTAGACAGCCTCATGGCCGTGGGGTTCCTGCCCAACGCCGTCATCGTGGAAACCCCGGATTCCGTCACCCTGCACCTGGGCCACGGCACCCTGCCCCTGATGCCCTCCGACCTCTCGGCCACCCAGGACCTCTATGTGCTCACCCGTCCAGGACTGTACCAGGTGGGACCCCGGAAACTGTGGGTGTTCTTCGCGGATCCAGCGGGCGACACCCTGCACTTCGGCTCCTGGACCCTCCGGATTCCCGAGGGCGCCCTGGCCGAACGCACCCCCTTCGTGGCCTTTGAAACCCCGGCGCCTCCTCTTCCGGAACTCGTGCCCCGGGGCACGGCGCTTCGCCTGCTCGCCCGCGATCCGGTGTTCCTTCACGCGGCCTACCTGGCCCACCAGGACACACTGCCCGTGTACTGGGTCAACGAAGACCGGGGCCGGGCCTCCCTGCTGCAGGAGGGCGCGCTGCGGGGCACAGGGCTCTTCGCTTCCTATGCCGATACCCTGCCCCCGCGGGTGCGGTGGCTCTCGCGGCGCCGCATCCTGGCCCGGCTGGAAGACCAGGGCAGCGGCATCGACGCCCACACCCTGGAGGTCCGGGTGGACGGCGCCTGGATTCCGGCCTATTACGACATTGACCGCCATCGGGTGACCTACGAGCATCCCCTGTCGCCGGGCCGGCACCGGGTTTCCCTCACGGTGGCCGACAACGCCGGCCGGCGCACTACCTCTGAACATACCCTGCAGGTTCGCTGAATCCCGCCGCCCGCGGCCCGGCTTTTTCGCGAGTTCTGTATAATTGGCGGGCACTCTGACCATGCCGACTAATCTTCAGGCCAAAGACCGACAAGTCCTCGTGACCGGTGCCGCAGGCTTCATCGGCTCGCATCTGGTGGAAGCCCTGGTACAGGCCGGCGCCCGGGTTCGGGCCTTTGTGCGGTACACTTCCACCGGCTTCCCCGGCGCCCTGCTCTTCGTGCCGCCCGAAATCCGCCGGGAGGTGCACCTCATCTACGGTGACCTCCGCGACCCCGATGCCGTGGACGCCGCCCTCCAGGGCGTGGACATCGTGTTCCACCTGGGTGCCGTGATCTCCATCCCCTACTCCTACGAAAACCCCCGCGAGGTGGTGGAAACCAATGTGCTGGGCACCCTGAATGTGCTGCAGGCTGCGCGGCGCCACGGCGTGGCCCGCATCGTGCATGTGTCCACCTCCGAGGTGTACGGCACCGCCCGGTACACCCCGATGGACGAAAACCATCCCCGCCACGCCCAATCGCCGTATGCCGCCTCCAAAACCGGCGCCGACGAACTGGCCCGCAGCTTCGCCCGCACCTACGGGCTCCCGGTGGTGATCCTGAGGCCCTTCAACACCTACGGCCCCCGCCAGAGCACCCGGGCGGTGATCATGAGCACCATCGTGCAGGCCCTCCAGGGCCCGGAGATCCGCATCGGCAGCCCGGACCCCGTGCGCGACTTCACCTATGTGGCCGACACGGTACAGGGCCTGCTCCTCGCCGCCCTGCGGGAAGGCGTGCCCTTCGGCGAAGACCTCAACCTGGGCACCGGCCGGGGCGTGCGCATCGGCGATCTCGTGGAAACCATCCGCCGGATCTCCGGCAGCCCCTACCCGGTGGTCACCGAGGAGCGCCGCCTCCGGCCCCCGGAAAGCGAGGTGTGGCAACTGGTGTCCGACAACCGTCGGGCCCGCGAGGTGCTGGGCTGGCAACCCGAGGTTTCCCTGGAACAGGGCCTGGAACAAACCCTCCGCTGGGCGGAACAGGCCCTGAAAACCCCCGAAGGGAGGT
>WGAB01000237.1 GCA_015489295.1 Caldifarciminota bacterium | reverse complement strand
GTTGATCCCCAATGGGGCGAATTTGAAGCGCGGCTGAACCGTTTTGCCGCCCGGGTTCGGGTTTCCGGCACCTCCTACCGGGCCTATGTGCCCAATCCCTCACGGCTCGAAGAACTGTTCACGCCCGGCCGTCGGGTGCTCCTGGACCGAAAGCCCGCCGCCGGTCCCCGCCGCACCGCCTTTGACCTGGTGGGCGTGCAGCTGGAGGGTTTCCTGGCCTCCGTGGATTCCCGGGTGCCCAACCGGGTACTGACCTTCGGCCTGGACCACGGCTGGTTTCCCTTCCTGAAGGGGTATCGGATCCGCAAAGCGGAGCACGCCTTCGGCCGGTCTCGCCTGGATTTTCTGCTGGAACACCCCCGCCGTGGGCTGCTGCTCCTGGAAACCAAGTCCTGTACCTTAGTTCGGGAGGGCACGGCGTTGTTCCCCGATGTGCCCACCACCCGCGGTGCCCGGCATCTTCTGGAACTCAAGGACTTTCTGGATCGCCATACCCGGGCCATGGTGCTCTGGGTGGTGCAGCGGCCCGATGCCCGATACCTGCGGCCCTACTGCGAGGTGGACCCCCGGTTCTGCGAGGTCCTGCAGCAGGCTGTGGCCGCCGGTGTAGAATTACGGGCTGTACGGCTGCGGGTGACACCCCGGGAGCTCTGGGTGGAACAGGAGATCCCCGTTCGGATTCCATGAGCCACGAAAAGGTGCGGTTCGTGTTGCGATACCTGGAACAGCGCTTCGGCATTCCGCCGGAGGTGTTCCAGGCGTATGCGTTTTACGATGCGGGCGACCTCTGGATCCTTTCGAAGGAGGCGGCCGATTTGCCCATCCGAACCTTCAAACGCAAGGGGCTGCGCTTCGCCCGTTACTTTGAGCGCGACCGCACGGTCAAACTCACCACCGCTGCCATCCAGCTCTTTGGGCGCTACGCCAGGCGCAATGTGGTGCACCTGACCCAAGACCAGATGCTGGCCTATGTGCAGGGCCTGGATGTCCACCTCGGGCCCCAGGAAGGCGTGGAGGACGGCCAGGTGATCGTGATGTACGGAGCCGATGCCCTGGGCTCGGGCCTGTACCGGGCGGGCCGTTTGAAGAACCAGTTGCCCAAGGGCCGCCGGATCGTCCTCCAGGTGCCCGAAAACGAGGAGGCTTCCGGTGGCTGAACTCCTGGTTCCTCTACAGGACATCCGGGAAGACTACGAAAAGGCCGTGGAACGGAGCCCCCTGGCCACGGTGTTCCAGCGCCCGGAATGGCTGGAAACCCTCCAGGTGTCGCTCGGGGGCCGGATCCGGATCCTGGTGCACGACGAGTTCTACATGCCTCTCCACCTCAAGGGATTCTGGCCGTTGCGCCGGGTGTACTCCCTGGACTACGATACCTACGGAGGGCCGGTACCGCGGCACCGCCGGGCCTCGGGCCCCTTTCGCATGACCCCCATCTTTGGGGCCTGGGACCTCGTGCGGATCGTGGATTTCCACGGGCTCCTGGAACCCGTGCCCGGCATGGATCTAATGGATGCGGAAACCCAGGTGATCTATGCGCGGGGCGGCATCGGTGAGGTGCGCGAGAATTATCACCGCTCCCTGAGAAAGGCCCTGAAGAAGGCCCGCCGGGAGGGAGTACAGGTGGAAAAGGTGCGCACAGAGGGCCAGGTTACCGTGTTTTATCACCTCTACCTGAAAACCATCCGCCGGCTGGGGATCCACCGGAAGCCCCTGCGCCTCTTTCAAGAGATTTTCCGGCGCATGGTCCCCAGGAAACTCGCCACCTTTTACCTGGCCCGGCACGAAGGCCAGGCCGTGGCCGGCATGGTGATCCTGAAGGACGCCCGGATGGCCCTGGCCTGGCAGGAAGGGTACCAGCCCGAGGCGCTGAGCCTCAACCCGGTGCACCTCATCCTGGACCGGGCCCTGGAGGATGCCTGTAAAGAGGGCATTCCCCTGTTTAACCTGGGCCCCACGCCCCGGGGAAGGAAGGGGATTCTGCAGTGGAAGGCGCACTTCGGGGCCACCTCCCGCTACTTTACCATCCTTGAGCGGGTGCCCGACCACCTGAAGCTCCTGCGCCGCCGAAACGCCTGAGGGCTGCGTTCCACCAGGCGTAGTCGAGATAAGAGAGAAACACAAACCCACCCAGCAGGAGGGAAAACGTCGCAGGGTGTAGGCGGTGTTCCTTCAAGGTCTTCTCTCCCCGAGGCTCGAGGAATTGCTATGATAAGCCCGAGGGAAGCGGAAGGGAAGGTGCCCTGCGGGCCCTAAATTGACCAAAATGCTGTAGAATAGGTGTATGCTTCGGCTGACCTCTCGGATAGACTACGGTGTGCGGGCCCTGGTGCGGCTGGCGGAGATTGCTCCCCGGGGGGTGATGACCGCGATCCAGCTCTCGGAGGCAGAGCAGATCCCGGTCCAGTTTTTGGAACAGATCCTGGTGAGTCTCCGGCGGGCAGGCTTGATCCGCAGTATCCGTGGACCCGGCGGCGGCTACGCCCTGGCCCGGCCGGCCGAGGAGATCACGCTGCTGGAGGTGTTTGAGACGCTGGAGGGACCCACGGTGCTGGCCAAATGCCTGGATCCTCTGAGCGAAGAGGGATGCGATTGGCAGCAAAAGTGTGTGGCACGCCTCCTGTTTGAGAAACTTCAGGCCAGCCTGATGGAGATCCTTCAGCAGACCACCCTGGCCGATCTGGTTCAAATGGGCCGGGAGGCCGGGGTGCTGGAGCCCGAGGCGGCTTCCTGATCCTCCGGGGAACCCGGCGGCCTGAAGCCCAGCTGTTCCAGCAGGACCCGTAGAGGGCTGACCACGAATTCCCTTTCCAAATAGCGGGGGTGGGGGAGAATCAATCCCGGGCTGTTCACGTGCAGCGTTCCGTAAAAGATGAGATCCAGATCCAGCGGACGGGGACCCCAGCGTTTCCCCTTTGTTCTGCCGGCCTTGCGTTCCATGTGCTGAAAATAAAAGAGCAACTCCCAGGGCGACCTCAGGGTGTACCCGAGGGCCACGGTGTTGAGGAAGGGGGCCTGGGGGACCGGGCCCCAGGGAGGGGTTTCCAGCCACGGCCCCACGCGGAGGTTCACCAGGACATTGCGCAGGTACAGAAGGGCCTGGCTTAGGTGGATTTCCCGTGCCCCCTGGTTGCTTCCCAGGCCAACCACCACCGGGATCCTCCGGCTCCTGCGGGCCAATTCCGCCAGGGCAGCCAGAAAACCCTGGTGGAGATCCCTCAGATTTTGCTCTGCCACCGTTCCAGCACGAAGGGGAACCAGGCGTAGAAGGCCGTGGCCTTGACCAGGTGGTCAATGGGCACAGCCTCGTCGGGCGCGTGGGCCAGTTCCTCGTTGCCCGGACCGAAGCCGATGGTGGGGATGCCGTGCCGGCCCGCGATGGCCACGCCGTTGGTGGAAAAGGTCCAGCGACCGATGCGGGCAGGCTCGCCGAAGAGGTCTTCGTAGGCCTCGCGCCCGGCCTGGACCAGGGGATGGGTTTCCGGCAGTTTCCAGGTGGGGTAGTACTTTTCCCGGGCGAAGCGGGTGCCGCGGTAGCTGGGCCGGTCGTACACCGGGATTACGATCTCCGTGCCCGGGGGCAAAATCTCTCGGAGTTCCTGGAGCGCCGACTCTTTGTCTTCGCCCCAGGTGAGGCGACGGTCCAGGTGCAGGTGGCACTGATCCGGAATCGCACAGAGCGACGGCGACGACGATCGGATCAGGGTGGGCGCCACGCTGCCCTTGCCCAGGAAGGGGTCCGACCGCAGGCGATGGTGCAGTTCGGCCACGGCCAGGGCCGCCTTCGCCGCCTTGAGCAGGGCGTTGTCGCCGCGTTCGGGCTCCGAGGCGTGGGCCGACCGGCCCTGGAAGTACAGGTCAAACTCCATCCGGCCCCGGTGGCCCCGGTACACGCCCAGGTTTGTGGGTTCGGTGATGACCACGAAATCGGGCCGGAACCCCTCTTCCTCTATCAGATAGAGCCAGCACTGGCCGTCGCTGTCCTCCTCCATGATGGTGAAGGTGAAGTACACGGCAAAGGGGCCCTGGTACGCGAGGTCGCGCAGAATCCGCAGGGCGGTGACCATGGCTGCGGCGCCGCCCTTCTGGTCCACCGAGCCCCGGCCCCACACCTTGCCGTCCCGGATCAGGCCGCCGAAGGGCGGCACCGACCACTGGCGCTCGTCGCCCACATCCACCACATCAATGTGGGCGTCAAAGGCCAGGACCTTGGGGCCGGAGCCGATGCGGGCCAGCAGGTTGCCGAGGCCGTCGATCCGAACCTCGTCGGCATAGGGCTCCACGAGTTCCTTCAGGGCCTGGATCACGGCCTCCTCTTCGCCGCTCAGGGAGGGGATCTGCACGATCCGGCTGAGGATCTGGGCCACCTCGTCGCGCCGTTTTTCGGCCTGTTGCAGGATCTCCGGGGCGTGGATCATGGTTGCCGCTCCTGCAGCGAGAGGGCGCCCTCCGGGCAGAAGTCCATGCAGTAGCCGCAGCCGATGCAGAGGTCGTCCACCACCCGGGCCTTGTCGCCCTTCATGTAGAGTGCACGTTCCACGCAGTTCCGCACGCAGGCCGTGCAGCCGGTGCACAGGTCATCGTCCACCCGGATCACGGGGATGCCCTCGTACCCCCGGCGTTCCCGCAGGCGCTCGCGGTACAGGTTCCGCACCTCCTCCACGGAGGCATAGCCGTGGCGGTCCAGCCAGTCGTTGATCTCGCGGGCGATTTTTCCATAGACCTGGGGCCCGTGCTTCAGCGCGGCGGTGCACACGGCCACCGCCGAGGCGCCCACCATGAAGTACTTGATGGCGTCGGTGCCGCGCTCAATGCCGCCCACGCCGATCACAGGCTTGTCCTGCACCGACACCACCTCGTACACCACCCGCAGGGAAATGGGCAGGATCGCCGGGCCCGAGAGCCATCCCTGGCCGTAGGCCGAGCCCAGCCGGGGTTCCGGGTTTTCGGGATCAAAGTCCAGCACCGGCCCGAAGGAGTTGGTGGCCACGAAGCCGTCCACATAGGGGGCCACCCGGCGGGCCACCTCCTGGATGTCGGGAAAGTTGGGCGAGATCTTCATCCAGATAGGGGCTTCTACGCTGTAGCGCAGGGCTTTGGCGGATTCCACCAGCGGCTCCACATCCTTGCCCAGGTAGTGGGTAGAGAACTCAAAGCCGTCGGGCTGGGCCTCGCGTTCAATCAGGGGCCCCAGGGTTTTGAGGTCGTCGGGCGTATAGCCCATGGACACGATCAGGGGCACGCCGGTCTTCTTCACCTCGTGGTAGTATTCCAGAAACTTCTCCACGGGCTCCTCGGCCCAGGTTTCGGCGTTCATCATGCTGCGGCACACGGCCCGGCGGATGGTGGGCCGCCGGTCGTGCGCGGGTTTCACCGAAACCGTTTTGGACACCACGCCGCCCACGCCCCCTTCCACGGCCTGGAGCATCATGTGGGCGTTGAGCACATTGGGGCCGGCGGCGGTGAGCACCGGGTTCCGGAACCGGATTCCGCTCACGGTGACTTCAAGTTTGGCCATAGTACCTCTCCCAGAGTTTTCGTGCGGCAGCCCGGATGCGTTCCCGGGCCTCGTCGGCGTTCAGATGGGGGAACTCGCCGGCATGGTACCGCACCCGGCCGTCCACGATGGTAAGAAATGCCCGGGCGGTGCGGGCTCCAAAGATCAGGTGGCCCAGCAGGTTGTCCGGGCGCAGGGGCGTGACGGGCTGGTACTCCAGCACCGCGATGTCGGCCCGGCTGCCCGGGTGGAACGGCGGTGCGGCGTCGGGGAAGAACACCTGCTGTGCGGCGTAGCGGTGTTCAAAGAAGGTGCGGTGCAGTTCATTGAAGTCCTCGTCCTTGCCCCGGCCCAGCAGGTAGTGCGACCGCAGCGTGGCCACCATATCGCCCGACATGCCGTCGGTGCCCAGAAGATAGGTGCGGATCCGCCGGCGGTCCATACGGCCCACCTGGTTATTGGCGTTGGACTCGGGATTGGATACCACCCACACGGTGTCCAGGGTGCCGAGGAGGTCGTAATCGCGGTCGGTGAGGTGGATGCAATGGGCCAGGAGCGAGGGCGCCTCCAGGAGGCCGTAGCGGTGCAGCCGGTCCACGAGACCCTGGTAGCCCAGGCGGAGCGCGTAGTCCAGGTCTTCCCGGTCTTCGCCGCAGTGGATATGGATGCCCAGGTCCGGCGGCAGGGCTTCGCGGATGCGGTGCAGGGTATCCTCGCTCAGGGTGAAGTTGGCGTGCAGGCCGAAGATGCCACGGAGCCGGGGATGGTTTCGGTGGCGCTCCCAGAAGTCCAGGTTCTCCCGAATCTGGTCTTCCAGGGTGGCAGCACCGGCGCGGTCGGACACCTCAAAGGCGAGAAGGCCACGCACGCCGGTTTCCTCAAAGGCCCGGGCCACCTGCTGCAGGCTCCCGCGGATGAAGCCCATGGAGGCATGGTGGTCAAACACCAGGGTGACCCCGTGCCGCAGGGCGTCCATCAGGCCGTGCAGGGCCGAGGCGTACACGGTTTCCGCGTCCAGGGCCCGGTCCAGGGGCCACCACAGGTTTTCCAGGATCTTGCGGAAATTGGGGGTGGGGCCGAGCGGCGAGATGCCGGGCGCCAGCGCCGAGTACAGGTGGTGGTGGGCCACGAGGAAGCCGGGCAGGATCAGGCGGCCGTGGGTGGGAATCCAGTCGGCATGGGGATCGCGGAGGTCTTCAAACCGTCCCACGGCCTCAATGCGGCCGTTGTCCATCACGATGCCGCCGTTTTCAATGAACACATCGGTGCCGTTGGTGACCCAGCCGGGTCCGATCAGCAGTTTCATGGGGCTCTCCTCAGGAACTCACCCCAGCCGGAGGGGGCCACGATGCCCTGTTGGTGGTCATAGACCACCCGGCCCCGGACCAGGGTTTTTTCAATTTTCCCCCGGAAGGTCATGCCCTCAAAGGGCGTGATCTTGCCCTTGGAATAGAAGGAGGTGTCCACCTGGAGGGTCCAGGTGGCCTCGGGGTTGACGATCACGAGGTCGGCGTCCTTGCCCACCTCCAGGCTGCCCTTGCGATGGTCCAGGCCGAAGCGGCGGGCGGCGCCTTCGGCGATGGCCTCCAGGAACCGGCTCAGGCTGAGCCGGCCGGCCAGGAGCCCCTCGGACAAGAGATAGGGGAACAGGGTTTGCACTCCCGGGATGCCGGAATAGGCCTGCCAGAAGGACGGCGTGTTCTTTTCCTCGGCCGGGGCCGGAGCGTGGTCGGAGGCCACATACAGGATGTTCCCCCGGGCCAGGTGGTACCACAGGCCCCAGCGGTTGGCCGAGGGTTTCACCGGCGGCGTGGTCTTCAGGGGCGCGCCGATCTGCTGCAGGTCTTCCAGGCCGAAGGCCAGGTAGTGGGGAGCGGTTTCGCAGGTGACGGTTTCGGCGGTTTTGATGATCTCCACGGCCTCGGCCGTGCCCACATGCACGATGTGCAGGGGTGCCCGCCGGCGGCGGGCCAGGGCCACGGCCGCCTGGATGGCCAGCAGTTCCGCAGTTTCGGGCCGCGATCGGTAAAAGTACCACGGCCCGTCGCCGATTTCCCGAAAATAGGCCGTGGCCGAGGAAACATAGTCGCAGTCTTCAGCGTGGAGCAGCACCACGAGGCCCAGGTCGCGGGCCACCTCCAGGATGCGTTCCAGCTGGAACAGGGTGACCCGCGGAAAGGTCTCCATGCCCGAGATGAGGTAGGTTTTGATGCCGAAGACGCCAGCCTCGCGGAGTTCGTGGAGGTTGTGGGGGAACCGTTCTTCAAAGGTCTTGCCGGAGACGCCGCCGTGGAACCCGAAGTCTATTACTGACTGGTCGGCCACAGCCTCCAGTTTGGCCTCCAGGTTGGCGCGGCTCGTGACCGGCGGCACCGAGGTGCAGGGCATGTCTATCACGGTGGTGATGCCGCCCGCGGCGGCCGCCCGGCTGGCGTGCCAGAAGTCTTCGCGGTGGGTGTAGCCGGGGGTGTCAAAGTGCACATGGGGGTCAATGCCGCCCGGAAAGATCCACCGGCCGGTGGCATCCAGTACCTCTTCGCCGGGCAGGGGTTCCAGGTGTTCTGCGATTTCCGTGATTTTGCCGTCCTGGATCCGGAGGTCCCGGGGTTCGGGTTGGCGTGCGCCCGGCAGGGCCACGGATCCTCCCTGGATGAGCATGGGTTTCACTCCTGTGTCGCTTATGTTACGCCCTGGTGCCGGGTGCTCAAAGGGTCAGGAGGGCACCGGGGTTTTGTGGATCCATCGGAACACGAGGTCCCGGCGGAGCCGTTCCTCGCGGCCGTTGGCGTGGCGAAGGCGGACGTGACGGGCCTCCAGCACGGCTTCCTGGTAGGTGGCCTGGCTTTGGAGCCAGAGTTTCAGGCGTTCCAGGTCCAGGAGGTTGTGGACGGCATCGGGCAAGGGGCCAAACCGGTCGCGCAGTTCCTGTTCCAGGTCGTCCAGCTGGTCCAGGGTTTCGGCGGCGGCGATTCTCCGATAGAAACTCACCCGAACGTGGGGCTCCTGGATGTACTCCTCGGGCAGGTAGGCTTCTACGGCGGGGTGGACCCTGGTGCGATCGGCGGGCGACGTCCCTTCGCCGAGCATCTGCCGCAGGGTTTTCTCCAGGAGGGCGAAGAACAGGTGGTACCCCACCTGACGGGCGTGGCCGTGTTGTTCCACGCCCAGCAGGTTGCCGGCGCCCCGGATTTCCAGATCAGCCAGCGCGATCTTGAGGGCCGCACCCAGGTGGCGGTACTGCTGCAGGGCCTTGATGCGGGCGCGGGCGCGGTTGCCCATGCGTCGGGGCACAAAGAAGTAGGCATAGGCCTGTTCCGTGGAACGGCCCACGCGGCCTCGCAGCTGGTGCAGTTCGGCCAGGCCAAAGAGGTGCGCGTTTTCCACGATCAGGGTGTTGGCCCGGGGGAAATCCAGCCCGGACTCCACGATGGACGTGCTGAGCAGCACATCCAGTTCGCCCAGGTAGAAGCGCAGGAACACCTCTTCGAGTTCGGCCTCCCGCATCCGGCCGTGGGCGATGCCGATGCGGAGATCCGGCACGAGGCTCAGGAGTTTCCGCCGGACCGCAGGCAGCGATGCAATGCGGTTATGGATGTAAAACACCTGGCCGCCGCGGGCCCGTTCCCGCAGGAGGGCCTCCCGAACCAGGTCGGAGTCATAAAAGCCCACGTGGGTTTCCACGGCCCGACGGCCTGCGGGTGGCGTTTCAATGGTGGAAAGCCCGTAGATCTTGCCCAGGGCTGCGTACAGGGTGCGGGGAATCGGGGTGGCGGTAAGGCGGAGGGTGTCCACGGTGAGGTAACGGCGCCGGAGTTTTTCCTTCTGGAGCACACCGAACCGGTGTTCCTCGTCGATGATGAGGAGGCCGAGGTCGTGGAAGGCCACATCGTCCTGAAGCAGGCGATGGGTGCCGATCACGATGTCTACGCGGCCAGCACGGAGGTCCCGGAGGATTTCGGGCACCCGGGAAGCCGGGGTTAACCGCGACAGCATCTCCACGCGCACCGGCAGGTTCTCCAGCCGTTTCCGGAAGGTCTGGTAGTGCTGAAGGGCCAGGATGGTGGTGGGCACCAAGAGGGCCACCTGTTTGCCGGCAGCCACGGCCTTGACGGCGGCCCGGAGCGCGATCTCGGTTTTGCCGAAGCCCACGTCGCCGGCCACCAGGCGGTCCATGATCCAGGGGGATTCCATGTCGCGTTTAACCTCCTGGAGGGCCCGTTCCTGGTCGGGCGTGAGGGCATAGGGAAAGGAGAGTTCCACTTCGCGCACCAGTTCGTCGTCTTTGGGAAAGGCGAAGCCGCGGCGCAGGTGCTTCAGGGCGTGGAGGTTCACGATTTCCTGGGCATAGCCCCACAGGGCCTCCTGCAGTTGCTGGAGTTTCCGCTGCCAGTGGCCGGAGGAGAGCGAGGACAGGGCGGGGGGCCGGTTTCCGTCGGGGGTGTAGCGGTACACCTCGTGCATTCGATAGGTGGGCACCAGCACCCGGCCGTCGCGGTACTCCAGAACCAGGTTGTCGTACACGGCGGAGCCCTGGCGCACCTGTTCCAGTCCGAGGAAGCGGGCGATGCCATACTCGGGGTACACCACATAGTCGCCGGGCAGGAGGGCGGAGGGGTCTTCGATGCGTTCGCCGAGGTCGGCCCATTCGGTGGCCTCGCGGGGACGGCGTTCCCGGATTTCCAGATCGGAAAAGAGGGCCAGGTTGAGGTGGGGCAGCACGACGCCGGTGGAGAACCCGCCTCGGTGCACGGCAACCCCGAAGAGGTCGCGATAAGCCGTGTGGTGGCGGGGATTCGGGGAAAAGAAGTGCACCTCCAGGCCCTGGTCCCGGGCGGCTTCCACGGCGGCCTTCAGGCGCCGCCAATCGCCTACAAAGGGGGGATTGGGCTGGTACTCCAGGGCCGGTTGTTTTTGGAACTCCAGGATGCGGAGGGCTGGAGAAGAGCCTTCGGTGGTGGGTTCAGGCAGGTCCACCTGGCGGAGCACCTCCACCGATCGCTGGCTCTGGGGATCGAACCGGCGGATGGACTCGATTTCATCGTCGAAGAGTTCCAGCCGTACGGGCAGGGGATCGCCGGGCAGGAACACGTCCAGGATGCCGCCCCGCAGGGCGTACTGGCCCGGAGCGGTGACAAAGGACACCCGTTCAAAGTGGAGTTGGGCAAGTTCCTGGAGCAGAGCGGCCAGGTCCAGGTGCTGGCCGACGCGGTAGCGTTTCCGGCGATGTCGGCCGGCCAGGTGTTCAAAGGCCTCCAGGTGGTCCCGGGGCACGAGGTATACGGGCACCGGGGTAAAGGGCTGTTCGGGGTCGAACACCCCGGCGGCCACCCCGAAGGCCCGCAGGTTTTCCCGGAGGACTCGGGCTTCCCGAGCGGATTCCAGCACGAGAGCCACGGGTTTTTCCGGGAAGGCCAGGAGGTACAGGGTGATTAAGGAATCGGGCCAACCGGGGTCAGGTGCCGGAAGGTCTCGAAGCAGGTGCTCAAGACGCTCCATGCGAACGGGCGCTGCGCATGGCCTCCAGGAGTTCAAATTCCTTGATGGCCTTCAGGAGATTTTCCAGAAGCACCCGGTGTTCCGGGTCGATGTCGTTATAGAGGTCCGGGTGATCGGTCAGGATTTTGGCCAGGGCCCGGGCGGCTTCGTTGCGCACGGTGTAGTTTTTCTCGTGCAGCAATTTCAGGAGGGTGGGCACCGCCTTGGTGCTCCGGATTTCGCCTACCACGTAGGCGGCCGCGGCCCGAACGTACCAGTATCCTTCGTTGAGCATGGGCAGCACTTCGTTTTCCACCAGGTCGCCGAAGGTGGCGAGCACCTGGGCCGCGCGTTCCCGCACGTGCCAGCTGTCGGAGTAGAGGAGGGCCAGGAGCCGGCCCTTATCGCCCCGCTCCCGCAGCAGTTCGACGCCCTTGATCCGGTCTAACAGGTCCCTGGACTTCAGGAACTGTTCGACGATGTCGCGGGACTCTCCGGAAGAGCGCTGGCCCATGCTTTCAAGCCTCCCTTGAGTTCCTCCAGACCCTGGCCGGTGAGGGCCGAAACCTGGTACACCGGCACCCCGGGCTCGGCTTGAAATTGTACAGCCTCGGGGTTTTCCAAAAGGTCGATTTTGTTGAGCACCACCAGGCGGGGTTTTTCCAGGAGGACGGGGTTATAGGCGGCCATCTCTTTTTTGAGGATTTCGTAGGCCTTCTGGGGGTCCTGGGTGATGTCCAGTACGAAGACCAATCCCCGCGTGCGTTCGATATGGCGCAGGAACGCCACGCCCATGCCCTTTCCCCGGTGGGCATCCTCAATGAGGCCGGGGATGTCCACCAGGGTGATGCGCCAAGTTTCGTCCTGGTACAGGCCCAGGTTGGGGGTGATGGTGGTAAAGGGATAGGCGGCCACCTTGGCGTCGGCGCCGGTCAGCGCCCGCAGCAGGGTGGATTTGCCGGCGTTGGGCAGGCCCACGAGGCCGATGTCGGCCAGCAGTTTGAGTTCCAGGCGCAGGTGGCGCACCTCGCCGGGTTCGCCGGGCTCGGCGATGCGGGGCGCTCGACGGGTGGGCGTGGCGAACCGGGCGTTGCCGCGGCCGCCGCGGCCGCCGCGGGCCACCAGCAACCTCTGGCCGGGCTTGAGGATCTCGCCGATCACCCGGTTTTCCAGTTCGTCGTACACCACGGTGCCCAGGGGCACCCGGATCAGGAGGTCGCGGCCCTTGCGGCCGGTGCGGTTGTTGGGGCCGCCGGGCCGCCCGTCTTCGGCCTTGAAGTGCTGTTTGTACTTGAAGTCCAGGAGGGTTTTCAGGCCAGGGTCGCCCACCAGGTACACGTGGCCGCCGCGGCCGCCGTCGCCGCCGTCCGGGCCGCCGCGCGGCCGGTACTTTTCCCGGTGAAAGTGCACCAGACCGTCGCCGCCCTTGCCGGCCTCCACGGTAATACGTGCCCGGTCCACGAACCAGCGTTCCTTCATGGGGTCACAGCAGGCGGTGGTGATAGGTCAGGGCGAAGCCGGCGATCACGCCCTTGTTCTTGAGGGGCAGGCCGGCCTCGGTGCCCAGGGAGAGCAGGAAGTTCAGGGGGCCGATCCGGCGGTCCACCCGGAGGATCACCCCGGGCCCCTGGATGCCAGCCCAAACCCCGCGCAGGATGAGCCACAGGTGGTGCATGGGCCGAAGTCGGAGTTCTCCGCCCACGGCCCAGTTGTTGACCTTGGGCAGGGAGGAAAAGAGCAATTGACGGAAATCCAGCCGGGCGCCCCACCACGAGCCCATCAGGTCGGTGTAGAAGCAGGTTTGAACCGGCAAAACCAGATTCTGCTGGGTCTGGTAATCCTTCAGTTCCTCCCGGCGGGTCTGATTGATGTATGCCGAATCAGCGTAAAAGATCTGGTGGACCACCCGGAAGTCGCGCCAGCGCATCACCCCCGGGAAATCGCCCACGGAGGCTCCAACCCGCAGGTGCGAGGTCAGTTGCAACTCTGCACCGCCGGAAAGGGCCAGGCCATAGCCGGTTTTGCTGGTGGCGGTGCGCAGGTCCACCTCGGAGGTCAACCCCTCCTGGTCGGTGTACAGAAATCCTCGAACGGTATCCACGAGGTCCAGCCGGTTACCAATGAGCATGGAAACCCCCAGGCCCACCCGCAGGGGGCGGTTGCCCGGATGGATCTCGTGGGTCACCCCCACGGCGAGGTACCGGTACAGCAGGGAAACCGCCTTGGTCTGGTTAAAGGTATAGGTGCTGTCAAAGGCGTTGCCAAAGGCCAAAAGCCCGAGCACATCCCGCGGAACCTGCAGGGTACCCAGGTATCGCTGGCCCAGGGCGAGCGAGATTCCGCCCCAAGAGAGGGAAAAGTAGTCCAGAGCGTTGTCCATCACCAGGTGGATCGTGGGGTCGGATTCCCGATAGAGTTTCTGCAGGTGCTGCACCCGAACCACGGCTCCCATGCGGTCCATCAGGAAACCCATGTCCACGAGGGTGTTCCAGAACTCCAGGTTGCTGTGGAACCGCACCACCACGGTATCGGTATCCGGTACCACACACTGGAGCTTGAGGGGGAGCGGTGCGGTATTCAGAAAGCCCAGGGCCAGGGTCAGAAGCGACAGGGCGGTCAAGGTGACACCTCCCCTTTGACATGGGCCCAGATGCGGTACCGGAATCGCGACCGGGCGGTCAGGGTATAGGTGCCACTGGCGTTGATGCGGGCTGTGAGTACCACATCCCAGGGGTACTCCTTGAACAGGTTAAGGTCGCTCCTGGGAATGCCGAGCACCACGGTATCCTGGAGGGGTGCGATGGGCAGACCCAGGGAGTCCAGTTCCGGCGCTCCCACGTTGCCGGTCAGGGTTACCTCCCGGTGGGTCCGGCTGCGAATCTGGATCTGCAGGCGCAGGGGAAACGGGAAGTTGTTGTCCACAAACAGGAAGATGCGGCCGGTACGGATCCGGGCATTGCGCAGGATGGAGCGCGCATCCTTGTCCTTGAGATACACCCGGGTGCTTTCGGCCGCCACATCGTTGTAGTGCACCTCCACATCAAAGGGGCTCACGACGGTGGCATCGATGGGGACCCACTGCACCGGAAAGATTTCGCCGGTGCCCGAAAGGGTCACGGTACCGGTGGCATACAGGGAATCGGGCATCTCGTTGAGCAGGCCACCAAATCCCGTAAAGGTAAGGCCCGCACTGCCCGGTGGCACCTCCCGCACCATGGTGGTTTCCCGCACCACGCCAGCCCAGGTGGTTTTGGCCACTAAGTGCAGGGTGAGTACTGTAGGGCAGGTGGTAGGGTTCTCGAAGGCCAGATGCAGCTGGACATTCACCAGGTGGAACAAGCCCCGGAGCCGACGCCCCACCTCCTCGGGGAACACAAAGAAGTTCACGGGGAAAATGGGCTGCTCGTAGGGTTCGGTCCAGGTTCCCCGGGCGTAGCTCAGGAAGGGGTTATCCACGAACAGTCGGATGCCGAAGACCTGGGTGTCGTTCAGGGTTACCCAGTTGTTGATCTCTGGTGTCTGGAGCAGCAGGTGGGGCGTGATCTGGTTTGCCGTGGTGCTGGAATTTTCGTAGGTTTGCTGGGTGAGGTCTTCCGAGGCCTCCACGCTATCGTGGGGCGATACGGCCACCGTGCCGGCCAGCCCCGGAATCTCCTGGGTCTCGTACGTCAGGTTGAGAGGTAGATCGGTGGGGTTGGTCACGTGGTACACCAGGGTTCCCCGCAGGAACACACCCTCATGCACGATCAGGGGTACATTGAGCTGGAGCTCCCGGGCTTCCTGCCACTCCAGGGTTGCGGGCGTGGGGCGGAAAGTGCCCGCCCGCAGGTTCACGGAGTCCAGCGTCACCTCCAGCTGGAGGGAGTCGGCCTGGGGATTCACGGGCACCCCTGGGGCTGGCGAAAGACGCGCAAGGTATGTCGTCACCCGAAGAACCGTGGCCAGGGGATGGGGGCCGCTGAAGGGCGCGGCCACCGTCCGGGTCTCGCCCGGAGCCAGATCGGTGACCGTCAAAGCTCCCAGCCAGGTATTGCTGGCCGAGTCGCGCAGGGCCACCCGCAGGGTGTCCACCGAAAAGGCAAAGCCGTTGTGGAGCCGAAGCCGGTAGACATATCGCTGCAGGTCCACCGTCTGAATGCGCTCTGCAGTCCGGTAGAAGTCCAGGATCCGATGAAAGGCGGGCACATCGTAGGTGCCGGCGGTATCGGGAAGCCCTGGCACGAGATCCTGAGCCCCCACCTGTACGGTTTCCTGCACCAGGTTTTCAAAGGGCAGCAGAGTGGGCGGCACGCTGAGGTCCACCGGCTCTGCGGTCACGATGGAATCCCCGGGCAGAAAGTGCCAGTCGGTGGTGCGGTGCACGTAAAAAGCAATGGTGGAATCCATGGAATCCACGCTGATGGAATCGGCATTCAGGTCGCGCAGGAGGTCCATCAGGTTGTACACCCCGCGCACATAGGGGATGTACACCTGGGTTTCCAGCCGGGGGTACCAGTTCTTCGAGCAGGCAGCCAGCAGGAGTGCAAGCAGGGGCCAGAGACGAAGACGGCGAAGTTTCATGCTTGTTTCCTTGATTCTGGAGGCCTGAAGGCTGTTAAATAGGCGCTATGCCGCAGAATCTCCGGGCGCTCATAGTATCCAGGATTCGCGAACGGGGTTCAATGAGTTTCCGCGAGTACATGGAACTGGCGCTGTATCACCCGCAGTGGGGATACTACACCCGCGGTGCCGGCATCGGCCGGGAGGGCGACTTTTACACGAGCCCCCATGTGCACCCGATCTTCGGCTGGACCCTGGCCCGCTATGCGCTCCCTCTCCTGGAGGAAACCCTGCAGCGGCAGGACCGGGCCGTGGTGCTGGAACTCGGCCCCGGCGAGGGCTACCTGGCCCGCGACGCTCTGGACTACTGGCGCCAGGAGGCGCCGATGCACGGCGGCCACCTCAGGCGCCACCTCCAACACCTGCCCCGGCTCGGTCAGGGACTCGTAGCGCGCCAGAAAGCG
>WGAB01000236.1 GCA_015489295.1 Caldifarciminota bacterium | reverse complement strand
GGGCAAACTGTATACCACCCTCCAGGGCGAAAACATCGCCGAGGAGTTCAAAGCCATTCTGGTGGACTACATCCGGAAGCGCTTCGGCAAAACCGGCAACCCGTAAAATAGCAGCCACCAAGCAAGCAAGGAGGAACTCATGCAAGGAGTGAGCGTTTTTACAGCCCTGATTGCCGGGCTGTTTTCCTTTGTGTCGCCCTGTGTGCTGCCCCTGATCCCCGCGTACCTCTCCTTTATTACCGGCCTCTCGGTGGAGGAACTCCGTACCACCGGCAACCGCGCCGAAGTCGTGCGCCGCGTGACCATCAACTCCATCGTGTTCATCCTGGGGTTCTCGGTGGTGTTCATCGCGCTGGGCGCCTCGGCCTCGTTCATCGGCCAGTTCCTGCAAACCCACAAGGTGATCCTGGAAAAGGTGGCCGGGGTCATCATCGTGATCTTCGGTATCCACTTTACCGGCCTCTTCCGGATCCCCTTCCTGGACTATGCCTCGGGGCCCAACCTCTCCCGCCGGCCGATGGGCCTGGTGGGCGCCTTCATCCTGGGGATCGCCGTGGCCTTCGGTTGGACCCCCTGCATCGGCCCCATCCTGGGCACCATCCTTGCCATCGCCGCCGTGCAGGACACGGTGTGGCAGGGCATCGGGCTCCTGGCCGTGTATTCCCTGGGGCTCGGCATTCCGTTTCTGCTGTCGGGGCTCTTCATCAACCTGTTCTTCTCGGCCTTTCAGAAGATCCTCCGCTACATGCGGTGGATTGAACTGGTGGCCGGCCTGTTCCTGATCCTGGTGGGCATTCTGGTGTTCACCGGGAAACTGGCCGAGCTCACCTATTACCTGCCCCAACTGGAAGTGGGGTGAGCATGGCGCCCGGTGCCCTTCTCGTAGCCCTCGCCCTGGTCTCCGGGACCGCCAAGATCGCCTTTCTGCACCACGGCAACCAGGCCTTCGCCGATAACGGCACTTATGCCCTCGTGCCCGGTTCGCCGGGCTACAACGGCAACTCCTTTCACCGCACCCTGGACAGCCACTTCTACTGGGGCGTGCCGGTGGATATCCACATTTCCGGCCCCTTAGCTCAGTCCTACGGCTGGCTCCGGAACGACAACGGCCTCCTGGATCGGTTGAAGAACCCGCTGGTGGACCTGGCCGCCGGCACCTACGCCGAGCACATCCTGCCCTATGTGGCCTCGGAGATCAACGCCTTTTCCTTCTGGTACTCGGTTCGGGTGGATTCCGCCCTCATTAAAAAGCCCGGCTGGCCCGATTACCCCACGGTGGTGTGGATTCCCGAACGGGTGTGGAAGTCCGAGGCCCTCATGCCCTACTCCCTGATCGCCCTGTTGAACCAGGCCTTCGGCAAGTACGGCTATACCTCGGGCGGCCAGTACGTGTGGATTCCGCCGGTGATCGTGCTGGACGACAATGTGCACGGCTGGTACCCCCACCAGTTCCCGAGCGGCGCCGATTGCCATAACCCCTTCAAGGTGCACCGCATGTACGACGGCGACGGCAACATGGTGTTCGTGGTGTTCATCTCGCAAACCGCCCGCGATCAGATGGTGTGGAACGATGTGTCGCAGTCCGGCAATCCCCTGCACCAGTTGCTCTGGAACCTGGCCAACGACTGGGACCAGTCGCAGTTCGTGCTGTACGGCGACGACTGGGAAAAGGCGGCCGGCGTGGCCGGCTGGGACTTCGGCCAGGCCGGGGCCCCGGCCAATTCCTACGACCACAACATCGCCTGGATCGCGCAGCAATCCTGGATCCAGCCCATCCATGTGGCCGAGGCCGCCAAGTGGTGGGGCCTGGATTACCTGTACGACAGCGATCCCCTGAACGATCCGCCGGTGATCCAGATTGACTACGCCGCCTACCCCGAGCTCCACGGCTGGACCGGGGGCACCTACGACAACTGGTACAACGACTTCAAGGCCACCCAGGCCCTGGACTGTGGCCTCCTGGACGACCTGAACGGCAACGGCGTTCGGGGCGACTACGAGGATCTGTGGCTCTGGAGCCGCACCCACCTGCTGCCGGTGCCCGATAACCGCATCGCCCGAACCGGCTGGATCACCCTCTCCGGCATGCTCTACGAAACCGCCTGGCACGAGGGGCCGGGCGGCCCGCTGGTGTACTGGGGCAAGAACCTGTGGAACCACACCCGCATGGCCGGCGGCTTCGCCTTCGGCAGCCAGTGGTACGACTCGCTGCGGTTCCTGGGCGGAAGCCATGTCACCGTGCTGGATGCCGACGGCGATTCGCTCCTGGAATACGCCCTCTGGAACAGCGAGATCTGCGCCATCTTTGACCGGCGCGGCGGCCGCGCCCTGTGGATGTTCACCCGCGACGGCGATGTGGTGGTGGGCAATCTGATGACCAACTGGGGCAACGAAGGCGACTACGACGACGGCGGCCACCCCGGCCTGCTCCACGATACCGAAGCCTGGAACTCCTGGTTTGATGTCTCGGTGGACACCTCCCGGGCGGATACCGCCCTGCTTGTGCTCAACGAAGCCTACGACAGCCAGGGCCAGCCCGACAACTCGCTGCACAAGCGGATCCAGCTGGTGAGCGGGCAGCCGTATCTGGACATCCTGTACTCCTCCAGCGGCTACGACTGGACCAAGTCGGGCGTGAGCCCGGATCTCTATGGCCTCCTGCTGGGCCAGGAGGCCCGGTTCATCTCCGGCCTCACGGATTCCGGCTGGACCTACGCGGGCTTTGAGGCCCCCAACGGCACCCGCATCGTGTACCTGTGGGGCGACGGCCAGGGATTGTCCTTTTACCAGCACGGAAAGATGACCTCCGGCGCTTATCTCATGGAACTCGGCGGCCGTTCCGGCCTGTGGCGGATCTGGGTGTTCGCAGGCCGCGGCGAGCCGGAGGTGCACCGCCCGGGGCCGGGCGACCACTCCGGGCCGGTGGTGTGGGACATCCAGCAGACGCCGGATCGCCAGATCCTGCCCTCGGACTCCGTACGGGTGTTGGCCCGGGCCGAGGATCCGTCCGGTGTTGCCAGTCTGTGGCTCCACTACGGGGTCAACGGCGCCTGGACCTACCCGGACATCGCCATGCACCGGGACGACGGCGCCACCTACGACTGGGACGGCGACGGCCAGCCCACGCCGGACCTCTTCGGCGGATACCTGCCGCCCCAGGCCTACGGCAGCGAGGTGGAGTATGTGATCCACGCCTTGGACTCCCTGAACAACGATGCCTGGGCCGGCAACAACGGCCAGAACTTCCGGTACACCGTGGGCGTGGTGCGGTTCTACATGGACGGCCGGCTGGACCGGGTGGCGCAACTCCTGGCCCAGAACGGCGATATGCACCTGTGGGCCTATCTGGATGCGGATTCCGGCCAGCTCTATGTGGCCACCGAGGCCGCGGGCGACGGCCCCGACGCCTTTGCCAACGACCACTTCATCTTTGTGCTGTTCCACGCACCCCAGGGCACCCATCCGGCCCCCTGGGCCAAGAGCGGCCTCGTGGCCCCCTGGTCCTATTACCTGGCCGACGAAAACGACAACAGTTTTACCGGCTGGTTTGACGCCTCGGAAAACCTCATGAGCGACACCCTGCGGTTCCGGAACACGAGCGGCGACTCGGTGCTGGAGGGGGTGATCCATCTGCGGCGACTCCTGGGGAGCCTGCCCGACACGATTTATTTGGCCGTGGCCACCTACGGCACCGCCGACGGCGCCCCTCTGGAATGGCAGGTGCCCAGGCCCCACAGCCAGGACGGCAACCTGGACCCCGACGAATATGTGCAGTTCCGGGCTGTTGTGACCTTCGTGCTGGACGGCACCCCGGACACCGCCGTGGCCGACTCGGTGGCCGCCACCGACGGCCAGGTGCTTTATGCCACCTATGTGGAGGATTCGGGCAAGCTCTATGTGGCGGCGCCAGCGCCTGCAACGGGCGAAACGCGGTTCCTCTTCGTGGCCACCCGGTTTCCCTACGATTCCATAGCGGCACCGGCGGGTAACCAGGGATTTGTGGGTGAGCCGCTGGCGTATCTACAGGCGTCGGGTGCCACCCGGCAGTGGTACCGGCGAAACGGCACGCCACTCGGCAGCCCCACGGCCCAGGCCGATCCCGGCACCGGCGCCTGGATGGAGGGCGTGCTGTACCTCGGCGATCTCCTGGACACTTTGCCCCGGGGCCTGTACCTGGCCGTGGGAAGTTATCAGGCCGGCACCCTGGCCTTCCAGATCCCCGAAGCCTATCGGCCCAACGGCAACCTGGAGGGCTTTGAGTACGCCAATCTACGGCTGGTGACGGTGGCGGGCGACGCCGACGGCGACGGCTGGTACGACCTCCACGATGCGGTCTACACCGGTCACTATCTCTTTGACGGATGGCCGGCGCCCGTTCCGTTCCTGATCGCCGACCGCAACGGCGACCACCGGTACGATCCCCTGGACCTCGCCTTTATGGTGGCGGAACTCTGGTCGCCGACGCGGGGGCTTTTCCTGAAGTGGTGGCGGCCTCTTCCGGCCAGGAAACCACGGGTTCCACGCCGGGGGAGTGCGAAAGGTACACGGTAATCCCCGCCAGTACGGTTTGCATCATCCAGCGCCGGATCCATTTGGCCTTGAGCACCTTCTCGTAGTCGGCATCACAGGGGGAGATTTCCAGGAGCAGGGTGGCCGAGGGAAAATCCCGGTAAGGTGCGAGGCGGGGCTCGTCCCGGGCCGATTTCCCCCTGAACCGACCGCGGGCATACCCCACAAAACCCGCCATCTGCAGAGCAGAGTCCACGGCCTGGGCAAGGGCTCGGGAGCGGCGGCTGCCGGGGCCTTCGGCAAGATAGGTGAGCCGGTAGCCCCGGCGCAGGGGCCCGAGGCCCAGGTATCCCGCGAGCCGCCGCAGGAAGGGCCAGCCACGCCGGGCTGGCGGGATGAGGTCCAGAACGATCACGAGGTCGGGCTGCACCCTGCGGGCCTTCTGGCTCCGAAGCGAATCCGACAGGCAGGAATCGATGGAATGACTCACCGCGACGTGGCGGAAGTAGTGCCACAAACCGGCCTCGTAGGCGAGGAGCCGGGCGGTTTGGTGGTTCACAAAGGCGGCGGTTTTGCCGATGCGGGTGGTGCATCCAGGGGCCCCGGCACAGCCCAGGGGATCGATCCACAGGGCCAGTTTCCCGTAATAGGCGGGATGGAGCACGGCATAGGGAGGCCGCAGGGTACCGTGTTCGTAGAAAGTGCTCCGGCGATGCACGAACTCCCGCACCAGAAGTACCAGAAGTAGGGCAAACAGCAAAAGGCCCAGAACCCGCTGCATCAGTAAAGGGGCACCTCACCCGTCAGGATGGCCTGGTACAGGTGGGGAATGCGGTCCAGTTCCTCCTGGATCACGCGGCGAATCTCGGCCTCGGGCACGGGGCTCCCTTCCCTTTCGGGCTCCACCCACACCTGCACCGCCTGGGGCCGGTTCACGGGTTCCCCAACGGCGCTCACGAGCAGCGCGTAGGCGCCGGCGATCCCCTCCACCTCCTGAACGATCCGCTGCGTAAGGTTCTGGGCAGCCACATTGTAGAGTTTTCCGACATGAGAAATCGGGTTTTTGCCCGCCGCGGCCTCCAAGGACATGGGCCTGAGGGGTGTGATCAGGCCGTTGACCCGGTTGCCGCGGCCCACCTGGCCGTCGTCGCCGCCCTCGGCCGAGGTGCCCGTGACCGTGATGTAAAAGGACTCGCGGGTGTCGGCGGTGTTGACCCGGACAGCCACCCGGAAGGGCGTGTGTTCTTCCAGGAACCGGGTGCTTTCCTCCAGGATTTGCTGGCGGGCCTCAAAGTATTCTTCGGCTTTGTGGAAGTACCGGGAAACCAGGGCGGCCGCCACGGTCACCCGCAGGAGATCGTTTTCCCGGATGGCCATGACCTTCACATCCTCGCCCACGAAGGGGTACCGGGCCTTGAAGGCGTCGGAGTTCAGGTACTGCTCCAGGTCCAGCACCGCCTGCTCCGTGGGCGTGAGCGGATAGAACCCGACGCCGTAGGAGGTGTCGTTGGCCAGGGGCACACCCTCGCTCCGCAGGAAGAGGTCCACCAGGTCCGGGCTGCCGGGTCGCACCCACATCCGGTATTCCACATGGGCCTCGGGATCCAGGTGGCGCACCTTTCGGAAATAGCGTTTGGCGGCCTCTTCGTAGATTTCCCGCAGGGGCACCGATTGGCCGTTGACCTCAACGGTGGCGCGCCCCACGAGGTAGAACACCATGGGTTCCTCCACCTTGCCGCCCCCCAGTTCGGGTTTGGCGCGGCCGCCCACCAGCAGGGCCTTGTCCACATTGTGGTGCAACACGCGGCCGAAGTTTTCCAGGTAATACCGCGAGAGTTCGCGGGACACCGCCTCCACGATGCCGTCGGTGAGGGTATCAGGGTGCCCCAGTCCCTTGCGTTCCACCACCTCCAGGGGCATGTGGGCCACCCGCTGCCCCTCCCAGAGCCCGAGGCGAATTTCCATCGGCCTTGACCTCCTTGCGTTATGAACCGGGTTCCTGCACCAGGACCCGGTGTTCCTTGCCGAAACTGTACACCAGGGTTTTTACCGCCAGCCGAGCCCGGAGCCGCTGCCGCTCGTCGGGCTCGCGGCGCTCTATATTTTGGAGGACCTCCAGGATGCCTGCCGAAATCAGGAACCTGCCCTGGTCTTCAAAGCGCACGGTGCGGTAGCCCGCCTCAGCGCCCGCCTCTTCCAGCAGGGTGAAGTCCAAGTGCCAGGTGAGGTCGCTTTCGCCGGGGTACTGAAACGGGTTTTCCAGGTAGCGGTGTCGGTAATACACGGCCAGGCTGCCCCGGGGGAACCGCTGGAGCAGCACCGGCCGCATCTCGCCGTAGTCCACGGTGACCACCCGCCGGGGCCGCACGGTGTCCAGGAGGCGCCGATGCACGGCGGCCACCTCAGGCGCCACCTCCAACACCTGCCCCGGCTCGGTCAGGGACTCGTAGCGCGCCAGAAAGCGCAGCAGATCGGGGTTTTCCACGGGAAAAGCCCGGAAATCCAGGAGATCGGATTCGGCCAGCACCACCCGGAGCTCCTGCCAGCCGTCCTCGCTCCGCCGGAACCGGTAGCAGGGAAAGGCGTCGTAGAACTCGTTGGACCACACGAGGGCGGCACCCCGGGCCTCCTCAAGACGCTGGATCCAGGCTGCGGGATGGTCGGCCAGCAGGGCCTGCTGCCGGCGGATCATCTCGGGCGAGCGTTCGTACAGCAGGTACCGGACCCGCCGGTACACCTCCGGCGCCTCCTGGCGCCAGTAGTCCAGAGCGTCGCGGGCCAGGTAGCCCTCGCCGGGGCCGAGTTCCATCACCACGGCCCGGTCCTGCCGCTGCAGGGTTTCCTCCAGCAGGGGAAGTGCGTAGCGGGCCAGGGTCCAGCCAAAGATCGGGTGCACATGGGGGCTCGTGTAAAAGTCGCCCTCGCGGCCGATGCCGGCCCCGCGGGTGTAGTACCCCCACTGGGGGTGGTACAGCGCCAGTTCCATGTACTCGCGGAAACTCATTGAACCCCGTTCGCG
>WGAB01000235.1 GCA_015489295.1 Caldifarciminota bacterium | reverse complement strand
GCAACTGGCTCTACACGGCCATGACCCGGGCCCGGAAACTCCTGGTGCTGGTGGGGAGCCGCCGGGCCTTCTGGATCGCCCTCAAGAACCAGAAGCCCATCCAGCGGTACACCACCCTGGCCCGGAGGCTACAGGAGGTGGCATAGGTTTCTCAGGAGGCCGGGCGCCGCAGGTGGTTCCCCCGTGCGTACTGCACCCCGAAGAAGATGAGGAACACGGCGAACAGGCGCCGGAGCACGCCGGCCGGGAGCCAGTGGGCCACGGTGCTCCCCAGGACCACGCCCAGCAGTCCGCCGATCACCAGGCCGGGCAGCAGGCGGAACTCGATCTTGCGGTGCCGCCAGTGGGTCCAGGACCCCACGAGCGCCATGGGTGCCATGGCCGCAAGCGAAATGCCCTGGGCCACATGCTGTTTCACCCCAAAAAGGAGCACCAGGGCCGGCACCACGATGACCCCGCCGCCCACGCCCAGCATGGCGCCGATTCCGCCGCGAAGGATGCCCAGCACAAAGAACACCCACCCGGGCACCCCGGCCACGCCGCCCTCGCCCGGCAACTCCTTGAGACCCGTGAGCATCACGATCCCCACGAAAACCAGCAGGACACCGAAGAGGGCCCGGAGTTTCCGCCGGCTGATGCGATGGGTGAGCGAGGCGCCGGCCGGCGCCGCCAGCACCGCGCCCACGGTCACCTCCAGCGCCGGCCCCAGCGGCACGGAGCCATAGGCCAGGTACGAAAGGAAGCCGAACAGGCCGGTGAACACCAGCACGGCCAGGGAGGTGGCCTGGGCCCGGCGTTGTCCAAGGCGCAGGAATTCGGTCAGCGCCGGCACGATCACGACGCCGCCGCCCAGCCCCAGGAGCCCCCCCAGCACCCCAGCTGCAAGTCCGATCAAACCGGAGGCAAGCCACATAAGGCCGAATTATACGCTGCGAACGGTTTTCAAAGGCACGGCGATGGGGTATAATGGAACCATTCCCGCGGCATCAAGAAGAACTCGGAGGTCAAGCCTATGGCGTCCCATCACGAAGAAGTACAGCACCCGGAAAGCCCCCTGGTTGAAATCGTAGACCGTGAAGAGCAGCGGATCCTGGAGCTCTTGAAGCAGGCCGAGGAAGAGGCCAAAAAGCAAATTGAAGAGGCTCGGCAAAGGGCTCGGGACCTGTTGGCCTTTGCCCATCAGGAAGCCGAGCAGGTGGCCGAGCGGGAGCGGCTTCGGTACGAACAGGAGATCCGGACCGAGGCCGAACGGATCCGCCGTGAGGGCCGGGAACGGGCCCGTTTGCTCCAGGAGCGGGGTGAAAAGCATCTGGACCAGGGGGTTGCCTATCTGTACCACCTGGTTTTGGGTCTATCGGAACCGAACCAAACCAAGGAGGAACAATGAAACGCAAAGGATGGGGCCTGCTGCTGGGAACCCTGATTCCCGTGGCCTCGGCTCTGTGGGCCGGAGGTTTTGCCCTGTCCGGGGTGGGCATCCGGGCGCTGCAGCTCGGCGGCGCAGCCCGTGCCCTGGCCGGGGACCCCAGCGCCATCTACTGGAACCCGGCAGCCCTGGCCTACGCCAACCACACGGAGATCCAAGTTTACAACTCCACGGTCATGCCCGATGCCCGGTACCAGCCCTACACCCGCCTTGTGGGCTACGACGGCGGCTACTCCACCCGGCTGGACATCTATGCCGAAGCCCAAACCTTCCAGATCCCGGGGTTCCTCATGGTGGTGCCCGGCAAGTTCGCCAACGTATCCCTGGGTGTGTACGCGCCCTTTGGCCTGGGGGCCAAGTGGGACCTCTACGACTATCCACTGGGCTGGCACAACCCCGAGCCCTACCCGGAAATCGACTGGGCCAGCGACCTGCAGGTGCTGAGTACCTATGTGGGCATCGCGCGCCAGATCAACGACCGGCTGGCTGTGGGCCTTTCGGGCGGCGCCAACTTCACCAAGGTCAACCTGCAGCGGGTGAACCTGGTGCCCGCCGATCCCGAGGACCCGGGGTCCGTGCCCCTGCCCTACTCCTACATCCCCGTGGACGTCCAGAGCGACATGAAGGGCACCGGCTTCGGCGTGAACCTGGGCCTCTTTTACCGGGCCAACGACCGGCTGGATCTGGCCTTCAGCACCCGGCTGTACAGCCCGGTGTCGCTTTCGGGCAACACCGACTTCACCGCCTACTTCCCGGATACCGCCCAAACCCACGCGTGGAAACTCTCCTCCACCGCCTCCGCCAGCACCGACTTCCCCCTGCCCCACAACTTTGGCTTCGGCCTGGCGTACCGGCCCGGCGAGCAGCTCACCGTGTACGCAGACCTGGATTACACCCTCTGGGGCCTGTTCGATGTGCTGGTGCTGAAGTTTGATGGCCTGGATCCCACCGGCCAGCCCCTGGACAGCAGCGTCATCGCCAAGAACTGGAAGAACACCGTGCGGGTGTCCGGCGGCCTGGAATACGATTACGGCAACGGTTTCCGCCTGCGCCTGGGGGCCTACTACGACCAGACCCCCATTCCCGACGGCTCCATCGATCCCCTGATCCCGGACATCTCCGAGAAGCTCTCCTTCAACGGCGGCCTTTCGTACACCTATCCCCTGGCCAAGGACAAGGCGCTCACGGTTTACCTGGGCGGCGAGTACATTTCCTTCGGCGACCGGGCGGTGTACGACTTCATGGATGTCAACAACGACCACGAGCCGGACAACATGCCAGGCGTTTACTCGCTTACCATCGGGGCCGTGAACTTCGGCCTGTCGGTGGCCTTCTGAGGAGGATTCCATGAAAAAGAGCCTGATTTTCGTGCTGGCTTTGGCCCTGCTCGCCGGGTGCTCCCGCAAGTCGGGCCCGGTGGAGCCCAACATCCTGGAAGGGTCCCTGGAAACCGTGTCGGTGCCGGCGCCCAACTACAACATGCCCACCCAACCCACGGTGGACGTGATGGTGTACCTCCCGCCCCAGTACGAATCCCAGCCCAACGACTCGTTTCCGGTGCTCTATCTGCTGCATGGCTTCGGCGGCGACCATACCACCTACCAGGCCTATTTCGACATCAAGGGCATCTTCGACTGGATGATTTCCATGGGCTACATCCCGCCCATGATCGTGGTGATGCCCAACGCCCACAACGACTTCGGTGGCACCTTCTATGCCAACTCCCTGTACGGCAGCCAGCCGGTGTTTGGCACCTACGAAAACTTCTTCGTTCAGGACCTCGTGCCCTACATCGACCAGAACTACCGGACCATCGCCGATGCCGATCACCGGGGCCTCATCGGCCTTTCCATGGGTGGCTACGGCGCCATGCGGCTGGCCATCAAGCATTCCAGCCTGTTCCACTTCGCCGGCGCCCACTCCGGCGTGCTGGACTTTGAGCAGTTCCTGAACCTGCCCAATGGCCTCACGATCATGAGCCTGTTGCAGCAGGAGAACGACGGCGTGTTTGATCCCCAGGTCATCATGGCCGATCCGGAGAACCATCCGCTGTCGGTGATGGCCATGGCCATGGCCGCCCAGTTCTCGCCCAAACTGGGGCCCCAGAGCGCCTTTGACCTCACCAAAAACGAGTTCCCGCTGGTGCCGGTAATGCCGGACAGTTCGTTGTGGGCTGGCATCCGGATGCCCTTTGACGCCAACTGGCAGGTGCTGCCCGAGGTCTGGGATAGCCTGTGGGTGGCACAGAACAGTCCCAAAACCCTGCTGGATGCCTACGCCGATCAGCTGAGCAATGTGTTCTTCTTCGCCGATTGCGGCGAGAACGACAACCTGTTCCTGCAGCTGCAGGTGGAGCCCTTCCTGCAGAAGCTTCAGGAGCTGGGCCTTTCTTACGATGAGAACTGGAGCGGCATCTACAGCCACGACGGCGGCTACGATCCGGCCGACCTGCCGGCCAAGCACGTCACCTACTTTTACCTGCGGCTGAAACGGTCGCTGATCTCCTTCGCCGAATTCCTGGGTTCCTGAGGAAGAGACTTTAGAGGAGCCGCGGAGCGGGGCGGCCCTCCGGGCCGCCCCGCTCCGCATTTATTTGCCAATGCAGAAATTGCGAAAGATGTGGTCCAGGATGGCCTCGGGCAGATCGTGGTACCCCACGATCTCCTGGAGACGCCGATAGGCGAGCCGCAGGTGAAACACCACGATGTCCATGCCCAGGCCCCGGCGATGGACCTCCAGGGCCTCCGCCAGGTCCGCCCGGGCCGAGGACAAAAGGTGAAGCTCCCGTTCGGCCAGGGAGACCTCTCCGGTCCCCACCAGATCCTGAATCCGACGCTCCAGTTCCTGCAGCAGCCGGTCCATCCCCTGCCCGGTAAGGGCCGAGATCACGAGGCCCTCCTCCGGCCGGTGGGTCTCGGGCACCAGATCGGCCTTGTTCCACACCCGGAGGGCCGGCTTGCCCTCGGGCACCGGCACCTCCTGGGGCTGGGTAAGGTCGTGAACGACCAGGATCAGATCGGCCTGTTCCAGAGCCTGGCGACTTCGTTCCACCCCCAGGCTTTCCACCGGATCCCGGGCTTCCCGGAGGCCAGCGGTATCCAGGAACTTGACCGGCACCCCGGCGATGATGCGTTCCTCGGACACCACATCGCGGGTGGTCCCCGGGATCTCGGTCACGATGGCCCGTTCCTCGCCCAGCAGGCGGTTAAAGAGCGTGGATTTTCCGGCGTTGGGCGGCCCGATCAGGGCAACCTTCAACCCCTGGAGGAAAAAACTGCCCCGTTTGCCCTCCTGCAGCAGAACATCCACCTCTTCAAGGAGGGCGCGGATCTGCTCCTCGATCCAGGCATCCTCCAAAGGCGGCACATCCTCTTCAAAGTCGATGCGGGCTTCCAGTTCGGCGATCAGGCGAAACAGTCGATCGGCAAAGGCATCGATCCGTTGAGACACTTCGCCCTTCAGGCGTTTCAGGGCCCGGCGTACGCCCTCCCGGCTCCGGGCCTCCACCAGGTGTAGCACAGCAGAGGCCTGCACCAGGTCCATTCGGCCGTTCAGGAACGCCCGTTTGGTAAACTCCCCGGGTTCGGCCAGGCGGGCACCGGCCTGGATCAGGGCCTCCAGGATGAGGTGGGGCACCACGCGCCCCCCGTGGCAGGAGATTTCCACCACATCCTCGCCGGTATAGGAATGGGGAGCACGGAACACGGTGACCAGCACCTGGTCCAGGGGCTGGCCCTCGGCATCGACGGCCTCGGCCAGGGTAGCCCGACGGGCAGGCCACCGGTCCAGGGGAACACGGGTACGCAGGACCCGCTGGGCGATGACCAGGGCTTCGGGGCCGGAGATCCTCAGAACGGCGATGCCACCCACCCCCGGAGGGGTTGCGATGGCGGCCACGGTGTCCATCAGGACGAGGAGGATTCGTTCGGGGTGGCGGACTGTTCGGGGGCCGGGGCGATCACCAGCACCTTTTCGTCACCCCGTCCCACGGTATAGGTGCGAATGCCCTTTTCCTTTTTGAGGGCGTTCCGCACGAGGCGGCTCTCCCGAACGGTCAGGGGATCCATCCGCATTTCCCGCCCGGTCTCCCGGACCCGGCGGGCGATGGCGCGGGCCTTATTGATGAGGAACTGCCGTTTCCGTTCCTTGTAGCCCGAAACATCGATCTCGACGGTAATGTCGGGCACCTTACGTTTGATGAGCAGATTCAAAAGATAGTCCAGGGCATCCAGGGTTTTGCCGCCCTTGCCGATCAGGGCGGAATCCATCCTGCGGGTGCGGATATTCACGTAATACTTGGTGCGTTTGGGCATCACTTCGATTTCAGCCTTGGCGCCGAGCTTTTCCATGAATTCGGTGACCACCTGCTCGATCGTGTCGAGTTCGGGAATCTCGGTGTACAGGCGTACCAGGGCGAAGCCGCCGGAGAGTCCGTCGCGTACCACTTCGTACACTGCTTCTTCTGGAGGTATTCCGGTCTTCTCGAGCGCTCGCTGGAGGGCCTCTTCCGCTGTCCGTCCTCTTTCCTCGATATACCGCATTTCACTCCTCCTTGTTTCGTGCTCTCCTCAAAAGGAGGCTTTCAACCAAACTAAACACGTTGTACCAAAGCCAGTACAATACAATCCCGGCGGGGAAGTTCAAGAATATAAGGGTGATAAAAGCCGGCATAAAGAGGGCCAGCATCCGCGACTGCCGGTCCTGGGCTGGCTGCAGCAGCGCCTGTGCCATGCTGGTCAGGCCCATCAGGATGGGCAGCACGTAGTAGGGGTCCTTCAGCGAAAGGTCATGGATCCACAGGATCCACGGCGCCCCCCGGAAGTCGATGGACATCCGCAGGATCTGATACAACGCCCAGAAAATGGGCAACTGCAGCAGGAGCGGAAGGCAACCGCCGAAGGGGTTGACCTTGTATTTGCGGTAGAGTTCCATGATCTCCTGCTGCATCCGCTGGGGATCGTCCTTGTACATCTTGCGGATGGCATCGATCTTGGGCTTGAGTTCCTGCATGCGCTGCATGGACCGCAGGCCCCGATAGGTGAGGGGCCAAAAGAGGAGCTTCATGAGCAGCGCAAAGAGGACGATCACCCAGCCGTAATTGGGAATGTAGCGATACAGAAACTTCAGTGCGTAAAGAATGGCCTTGGAAAACGGGCTGATGATGGCATTGCCGAAGTCATAAGCCACGGCCAGTTCAGGCTCGTGGCTCTTCATGATGAAGTAGTCAAAGGGGCCGAAATAGGTGCGGAACGCCACCGGCCCGGCCATCTGGATGCCAAAGCCGATGCGGCCGTCGGTGGCCTTGCCGTACACCCGCTTGACCGGGTTCTGGGGGATGAAGAAGAACGAAAAGTACTTGGTGCGAACCCCGGCCCAGTGGAGCCCATCGCCGGCAAACCACCGGGGATCCTTGAGTTTCTTGAGGGGAATCTTGTAGAGCTTCTCCCGAAGCACCAGGAACCGGAAGTACCGCTGATCTTCCTTAAGGTTCTTCTCCGTGGGCCTTAAGCCCGCATCAAACCGCAGGGTGAACACCGGCCCTTCAGGCAGCACGAGGCGGCCCCGCAGGGTATAACTGCCGCCCTCCAGCACCAGCACCTTCCGGACCTCCACCGAATCGGGCAGCAGCAGGCCCCGGAACACCACGGAATCGATGGCTCCTTCCTGCAACCTCAGGGTTTCGGCAGGCTGGGGAAGCCAGAGGATCTGCCGGCCCTCGGGAGGATCCAGCTGGCCCAGCCGTTCGCCCTCGGGCACGAGTTCCACCGGCTCGTTGCGGGTGACGTATCGGGTGAGCACAAACCGGAGGAGTTCTCCGCGGTACGCCGAAAGGGCCATCCGATACAGAGGGGTTTCTACAAAGATCTCGGGTTCCTGGGTTCCCGGGGCAGGGGCCTGTACCGTGGGAGGAGCGGCAGGGGCTGCCGGTGAAGGAACCTGCGCCGGTGCCTGGGTTCGGGTGGTTTCGGCCAGCGTATCGCGGGTGCCCGCCGTCGGCTGAGCCTTCGGGGGCCTGTACACGAAGAGTTCGTAAACGAACAGGAACAGAAAGGTCAGCACAAAGGCCAGGATCAGGTTTCGGGTATTCATACCGGGTCGTAACCTCCTGGAAACAGCGGATTACAGCGCAAAATCCTCCAGAGCCCCTTCAGGAGCCCCCGCAGCACCCCGTAGCGGCTCACCGCCTCTGCCGTGTACTGGGAGCAGGTGGGGTAGTAGCGGCAGGAATGGGGCAGCGAAGGGGAAATGGCCTTCTGGTAAAACCGGATCAGGCCGACGACGAAACGCCGTGCGGGAGTTTCTGGCACAGCCGATGAAACTCCTGAATCAGGTCCGAAAAAGGGGCCTGCAGGGTTTTTTCCGTGCCCATGAGCACGAAGCTGCCGGGGGGAAGCCAGCCACAGTACCGGCGAAACACCTCCCGGAGCCGCCGTTTGGCGCGGTTCTTCCGCACGCGGGTGTACAGTTTCCGCGAGGCGGCGAACCCCGCGTAGATGCCGTCGGCGGGCTCCGGCAGATAGTAGAGATGGAACCAGGTGCCTCGGATCCATTGCCCCTGTCGGAGAACCCTGGCGAAGGCTTCGCTTTTCTTCAGCGTCTGGTACCGACACGGCCGCTCCTCAAGCATTCCGGGCTCAATGGGTCAGGCGGTGCCTGCCCTTGCGGCGGCGACGCTGGATCACACGACGACCACCCCGGGTGCTCATGCGTTTCCGAAAACCGTGGTTCCGCTTTCTCTTGATGCGCGACGGCTGATACGTGCGTTTCATGGAAACCTCCCTTGTCTACATTTTCAGGAAGGCAGTAATACCCTCCCGAATGAACATGACGCCAAAGGCGGAAAGCAAAAGGATCATGATTTTGGAGAGGGCCAGCGACCCTCCCGTTCCGATCCAGCGGTATAGTTTATCGGAAATCGCCAGCAAAAGATAGAGCAGCGCCAGGTTGATCAGGAAGGCCCCGAGCACCGGCGCCACCCCGTAGAGGTCCCGCAGCACGATCAGGGTGGTGATCACCGCCGGACCGGCGATCAGGGGAATCCCCAGGGGCACCACGCCCAGGGGGCCCGACGGGCGCCGTCGGCTCTTTTCGCTCTGCAGCAGGTCGGAAATGGAAAGCACCACCAGGAGGATGCCGCCCGCCACCTGAAAGTCGGGCACCGTGACCCCCAGGAAATCCAGCACCAGCCGGCCGGTCAACAGGAACACGAGGCCCACCCCGGTGGCCGTCAGAATGGACTGCCGGGCTACCCGGCGACGGCTCCCGGGCTCCAGGTCGTAGGTAAAGGCCAGGAAAATGGGGAAGATGCCGAAGAAGTCGATGGCCACAAACAGGGCAAGGAGACTTTTCCAGAAGGCGGGCATAAAAAATGGTGGGCGATGGAGGAGTTGAACCTCCGACCTCTTGCATGTCAAGCAAGCGCTCTAACCACCTGAGCTAATCGCCCACGTTGACATTTTAGTATATGCCGCCTTGGCGCCCCCGGCAAGGACCCGGAGGCCCCTGCGGAAAAGGGTCCACCGAAGCGGGATTCAGACAATCGGAGTTTGCCCTTGACCCGGCGGGGTTTCCTCCGCACAATTGAAAAGGAGATGAGGAGACAATCCAGCCTGAGCGAAATTCTGACCCGCCTTTCGGCACCGGGCGAGGTCTACGAGCAACTCCCCGACAGGAAGGTCCGCTGCCTCGCCTGTGCCCACCGGTGCGTGATTTTCCCGGGCAAACAGGGGATTTGCCGGGTGCGGTTCAACGACCAGGGGGTGCTCAAGGTGCCCTTCGGGTATACGGCCGGGCTTCAGATCGATCCCATCGAAAAGAAGCCCCTGTTCCATGTGCTGCCCGGCACCGACATCCTGACCTTTGGCATGCTCGGCTGCAATTTCCACTGCCCCTTCTGCCAGAACTGGTTGACCTCTCAGACCCTCCGGGACCCCGTGGCCGGGGTGATGCCCCAGCCCATTTCCCATGCCACCATGGTCCAGCTGGCCCTGAAATACGGGGCCAAAGCCGTGGCCAGCTCCTACAACGAGCCCCTGATCACGGCGGAATGGGCGGTGGCGGTGTTCAAGGAGGCCAAAAAACACGGTTTGAAAACCGCCTTTGTGTCCAACGGCTACGCCACCCCCGAGGTGCTGGAATACCTCCGGCCCCACCTGGACGCGTGGAACATCGATCTGAAAACCTTTCAGGACAAAAACTACCGCTGGCTGGGGGGCACCCTCAAGCCCGTCCTGGAAACCATCCAGCGGGTTCACAAGATGGGGTTCTGGCTGGAGGTGACCACCCTGCTGGTGCCCGGGTGGAACGACTCCGACGAGGAGATCCGGCAAATCGCCCGGTTTCTGGTATCGGTATCGCCCGACATTCCCTGGCACATCACGGCCTATCATCGGGATTACCGGATGACCTCCGGGCCGGAAAGCACCCCTCCCTCCGCCCTGCTGCGGGCTGCGGAAATCGGCCGGGAAGAGGGAGTAAAGTTCATTTACCTCGGCAACCTGCCCGGCCTGGTCGAAACCTACGAGAATACCTACTGCCCGAAGTGCGGTGCGCTCCTGATCGAGCGGGTGGGCTACCGGATCCTCCGCCAGGACATCGGCCCGGATGGCCGGTGCCCCCATTGCGGTGAACCCATCCCCGGCATCTGGGCCTAAAGCCAGCCAGCCGTTCGGTAGAAGTCTGCGGTTTCCTTGAGCCCCCGGGCCAGGTCGGTGGGCGTAATCTTTGCCACGGAGGCCCACCGATGGGGGTCTTCACACCGCCACTCCCGTTGTCCACCCTCCCGGAGTTTGTCCGGGTTGATGAAACCCGGTCGACGGGAAACCAGGGAAAGGGCGGGCGCCAGCATCTGCAAACCCCGGAGAACACCAAAAGGTAACGGAACAATTCGAGGAGACACGCGAAGGGCCCTGCCGATCTCCTTCAAAAGTTCGGCGATCGAGGGGGCGTCCGGGGCCATGATGCAGTACCGTTGTCCCCGGGCCTCCGGGGCCTGCAGCGCCCAGAGGGTGAAGGTAACCAGGTCGTGGATGAACACCATGCCCAGGTGTCGGGGCCGGGCTGGTGCCACGGCCCATTGGTGGCGGCGAAACCAGCGGAAATAGGGCAGCAACGCCCGATCTCGGGGGCCGTAGACCACGGCAGGCCGAAGGATCACCCAGTTCCCGGCCGGCCAGTGGCGTTCCAGGTCGCGCTCGGCCAGCCGCTTGCTCCAGCCGTAATGGCTCACCGGCCCGAGGGCCCGCCCCCGGCGGTCCAGGGGACCCTGGGCCGCCAGGCTGGAGTAGTACACGAAAAGCGGGAACCTGTGGATGCGCCGGGCCTCCTGGATCAGGTTTCGGGTGGCTTGGGTGTTGCCCATGAAGAAGTCGCGGAAGGTCCATCCCCGGATCTGCCCGGCCACGTGTACCACGGCCTCGATGTCCTCCAGGCATCCCTGCAAGGCTTGCGGATTACGGAGATCCGCCCACCACACCTCTGCTCCGGCTGCCACGAGGTCCTGGGGCGGCGGCCGGCGGACCACCAGCCGAACCTGCGCCCCCTGGTTCAACAATGCCCGAGCCACAGGGTACCCGATGAACCCCGTGGCCCCGGTCACCAGCACCTTCATGCCGCAGGCGGTTCTTCCTGCTGCCCCCGGAGGGCCCGGAGCAGGCGATCCTCCATGGAGGCGAGCCAGGTTTCCAGTTTTTGCTGGAGTTCCTGAACCTCCTGCACCCCCTGCTCGTACAGCTGGGCCTGGAGCTTCTGGCGTTCCCGCTGGCAACGATCCAGCTCCACACCGAAGGCAAGGCCCAGGAGCACCATGAACAGCAGCGAGATCAGGAACAACCCCGGCAAAAGATACACGAACAGGCGCGTGACCCCCAGGTTCACGGAGAACTGCCCCAGGGCCAGGTCCAGGTTCAAGGCCATAAAGAGCAGCCCCAGGAGGGCATACAGGGCAATCAGGATCCATCCGAGTTTCATGCCAACCTCCTCTTTGGGTTTAAAACTCCTTCAGGGCCAGGATGCCCCCGGCAATGGCCAACAGGTAAAAGGTGAAGAACCGCCACAGGATCACGTACACCCCCAGGAGATACTTGGGGCACACCAAGGCGAACAGGGCCGCGCCGCCCATCTCGGCGATGCCCCCGGCCCCCGGCGTAGGCATGTACAAGAGCAGGGCCATCAGCAACACCTGGATGCCCATGACCGTCAGGAAGTTCGCCGATTCCACCCCCAGGCCGTACAGGGCCAGCGGGGCCATGCTCAGGTACACCACCAGCGCCACCACCGACACCAGGGTGGCATACAGGAAATACTTGCGCCCGTGCGGGTCCCGCAGCACGTTGCCGAAGATCAGCCGGAACTCCTCCACCTCGGCGATCACGAACCGCAGCGCCCGGTACAGGAACGTCGGCAGCCGGGGCCGGAACCGTTCCAGGAGGTGCTCCGACCGGGCAGGGCGGATCACCACGAAGGCCCCGAGCAGCGCGATAACGAGCACCACGAGGATGAGGTAATGAAGCATCAAACGAACGATGCCGCTTTCCGTGCTCTGGGAAAACCGGAGCACCATAAAGGGCGTGAGCAGATAGACGAACCCGTAGATCAGGATACCGCGCAGGGCGAGGTAGGCCATGGCCCGGCCCGGCCCGATGCGATCCTTGCGCAGGATGATGATCTGGAACGGAAACCCGCCGGTTTGGAAGGGGGTGACCGCGGCGAAGAAGTAGCCCACCAGGATGACCTCGACGGCGCGCCGCAGGGAGAGGTTTTCGCGGCCCGTTTGGGCGATGAGCCGCAGGCGCCAGCCGTCCAGCAGCACAAAGAGCCCCCACACGAAGAAGAGGCCGATGATGACCGAGGGCCGGAGCTGGCGGAGCACCTGAAAGGTTTGCTTTTCCACCGTAAACAGCAGCAGTGCCAGAAGGACCAGCACGGTAAAGGTGGCGGAAATGCGGGCGCCTCGTCGGATGCGTCTTCGCAGCACCGGATCCATAGGCCTGCATTTTAAACCCAGCGCGGCGGTATAATTCGACCATGCGCCTGTGGATTCTGAGCCTTTTCGCCTTTGCCGGTGTACTGCCGGCCTCGCCGGTCCCCCATTCCCGCCTGCAGGTCCCCCTGGAAGCCCTGGTGCCAGCCCGTCCTGGCGCCGTCACCGGCCCCGGGATCCTGCAGCGGGACACCACCAGCTGGACCAACGTGCAACTCAACACCGACGGCACCAACCATATTCACAACGAGGAGCAAGTGGAAATCCATCCGCTGGACCCCCTGAACGCCGTGGCCGTGTGGCGGGACTTCCGGCTGGGGTACCGGCGGGTGGGCGTGGGCGTAACCCACGACGGCGGCCAAACCTGGACGGATTTCCTGCTCACTGGCTCGCCCTATGACTGGGATTCCGATCCGGCGCTCACCGTGGGAGCCGACGGCACCTACTATCTCGTGGTGCTCTCCCTGAACGGCCTGTACGATGCCAACGGCATCTTTCTGTTCCGGTCCACCGACGGCGGCGAAACCTGGGCCGGCCCCGATACCGTGGTGGATGAACCCTCGGGCACGCCATTCCACGACAAGCAGATGGTGGTCTGCGACGCCAGCCCCGACAGCCCGTACCAGGGCCACCTTTATGTGACCTGGACCCGGTTCGGGGCCGACTGGACCAACCCCATCGTGTTCAGCCGGTCCACCGACGGCGGCCATACCTGGAGCCCGCCCCAGCAGATTTCCACGAGTTCCTCGTGCCAGTGGTCCAACCCGGCGGTGGGGCCGGAGGGCGAACTCTACGTGGCCTGGTTTGATTTCAATTCCTGGAGCCTGCGGATTCGGCGGTCCACCAACGGCGGCGCCTCCTTCGGTCCCGAGCACCTGGTGCAGCCGCTGCTCCACGGCTGGGGCCAGATCAACGGCGATGTGGACATCATCTCGTACCCGGCCATGGATGTGGACCGGAGCACGGGCCCCCACCGCGGCACGGTGTACATCGCCTACGCCGACACCGGTGCCACCGGCACAGTGGACATCCTGTTCACCCGATCGGCCGACGGCGGCCAAACCTGGACCCCGCCGGTTCGCCTGAACGACGATCCGGTTACCTCTCCGGCCGACCAGTTCCACCCCTGGCTCCGGGTGGACGAAACCGGGGCCATCCATGTGATCTTTTACGACCGCCGCAACGATCCCAACAACCTGGCCTTCGACCTGTACATCACCCATTCCTACGACGGCGGCCAGACCTGGACCCCCAACGAGCGCATCACCTGGGTTTCCTCCATGCCCATCGGGGGCCGGGCGGGCCTGATCGGCGAGTACATCGGCCTTTCGGTGCGCCACGGCCGCACGCTGGCGGTGTGGACCGACACCCGTAACGGGCACCAGGACGTGTTTGCCGGCATCCCCGATAGTCTGGTGGCCGTGGCCGAGCCCGTGGCTGGTCCGCCTCCCTCTTCCCGGCTCAGGGTCCTGACGCCCCTCTTTCGCCGCACCCTGGTGCTTCAATCCCCGGGTCCGGTGTCCGTTGCGGTGTTCACGGTGTCCGGCCGCCGAATCTGGCAGGGCATGCTGACCGGGGGCATTTCCAGGATCCCCACCGAAACCTGGCCCCCGGGCGTCTATCTCATCGGCTCCCAAAGGGTGGTACACGTGCCATGAAGGACAAAGCTCTGGTACTCTGGGAAGACAAACACTGGGTGAACCTCTACCCCCTGACCCTGTCCCACCCCACCTTTGAACTTCGGGTGGGCATCCTCCGGGTCATGGAAAAATGGCAGCTGTACCTGGAGGAGGAAGAGATCATCGTCCGCACCCGGGATTACCTGTGGCCGGTGCTCAAGGAGCGGTACCCCTGGATGCACGACAACCTGGTGGCCAGCGAGTACTGGGTGATCAACGGCCGGGCGTTGCCGGATCCCCTGCTGCTGGAAACCCTTTTCAACCTGGCCCCGAACACGGCCATCTACGAAGGCGACCACCTGGTGGCCGCCCGGCTCCGACGGAGTGCCTGGCTCCGGCTCCGGCAGGGGGCGCCCCTGGAGGAGGTCATCGAACAACGGACGCTTCTGGAGGGCGTGCTATTCACCTATCTGTGGGACCTGATCGCCCGGAACGCCCAGGAGATCGAGCGGGACCTCAGCATCGTGCCCTATGCCGAGGTCTTCGAGCCCCTGGAGCCCACCATCAAGAAACTGGGCAACCGGGTGTATGTAGGCCACGATGTGCAGATCGACCCCTATGTGGTGCTGGACACCCGGGAAGGCCCCATTTTCCTGGGAGACGGCGTCCGGGTGCGCCCCTTCTCCTATCTCCACGGTCCCCTGGCGGTCCTCAATCACAGCCTGATCAAGGCTGGCAGCCGGATCGGCGAGGGTACCACCATCGGCCCGGTATGCAAGGTGGCGGGCGAAATCGAGGCCTCCATCCTGCAGGGCTACAGCAACAAGCAGCACGACGGGTTCCTGGGCCACAGTTACCTCGGCGAATGGGTGAACCTGGGGGCTGGCACCAACAACAGCGACCTCAAGAACAACTATCGCCCGGTCCGGGTCCAGCTGCCCCACGGCACCGTGGACACCGGGCAGATCTTCGTGGGCCTGATGGCGGGCGACCATGTCAAGACCGGCATCAATACCATGTTCAACACCGGTACGGTGGTGGGCTTCGGGGCCAATGTGTTTGACGCCGGATTTCCCCCCAAGTTCATCCCCAGCTTCGCCTGGGGCGGCAAGCAGGGCTTTGTGCCGTACGACCTGGCCCGCTTCGTGACCACCGCTCGCCGCGTGATGGCCCGCCGGCAGGTGGAACTCACCGAGGCTTACCAGCACATGATCCACACCCTTTACGAACTCACCCAGCCCGAACGCCGGAGCGGCGTATAATTGGGCCAGCCTGAAAAACCAACGGAGGTTCCGGCATGAAACGCTTGATGTGGACGCTTCTTGTGGGCGTCGGCGTCCTGAGTGCCCAGCAGGTGGTGAGCATCTACGACATCCAGTACACCACCGATCCCTCGGGAGACTCGCCCTATGTGGGGCAAACCGTCACCACCTTCGGCATCGTCACCGGTGTCTTCGGCGACAACCTGGTGTTCATCGAAGAACGCCCGGGCGGTGCCTGGCACGGCATCCTGATTTACCGCGGCAACAACACCACGCCGGCGGTACAGGTGGGCGATAGCCTGCAGGTAACGGGCGAGGTGGCCGAGTACTACAACATGACCGAGATCAACACCTCCTCCGGCACCATCACCGTGCTGGCCTCGGGGCTCACGCCCCCGGGCCCCACCCTGCTCGCCACCGGCGAGGTGAGCCAGGAGATGTACGAGGGGGTATTTGTGCGGGTGGAAAACGCCACCTGCACCGAACTGCCCAACCAGTACGGCGAGTGGTACGTGGACGACGGCTCCGGCCCGGTGCAGATCGACGACCTCGGCGTGCCCTATACGCCCCAACTCGGTGCCCGGTACAACATCCAGGGCCCGGTGCGCTTCAGCTACGGCGAGTTTGAGATCGATCCCCGCACCGAAGAGGACATCGAGTACCTGGGCGGGGGCCAGAACATGCCGCCCCAGATCACCAATATCGGCCGGATTCCCGGCACACCGGGCCCGGACGAGGCCGCGGTGGTTTTCGCCGACATCACCGACGAGAGCGCGGTCACGGGCGACGCCCTGTACTACGCCCTGAACAGCCCCACGGGCTTCACCCAGGTGCCCCACGATTCCGTGGTGGGCCACACCTACTATTACACCCTGCCGGGCCAGCCCCTGGGAACCCAGGTGTTCTACTTCCTGTGGGCGCAGGACGATTCCGGAGCCACCACCGTCACCGACACCTTTTCCTACACGGTGATGGAACTGCCGCCCGTGAAGATCAACGAGGTGATGTACGACCTGGCCAACGATGGCAGCCAGGGGCCCGAGCCCTTCGCCGAATGGATTGAACTGTACAATGCCGGTTCCCAGGATGTGGACCTCTCGGGCTGGATCCTCACGGACATCAACAACCCGGATACCACCTACGAGGGCCGGTTCGTGCTGCCGAACGGCACCGTGATTCCGGCCGGCGGCTTCGTGGTGCTCACCCACACGGCCGATTCCTTCCTGCTGCACTTTTCGGTGCCCGCCGGGGTACCGCTGATCTCCTACGGCGTGGGCGACGGCGATTACCTGCGGCTCAGCAACTCGGGCGATGATGTACACCTCTACCTGCCCGACGGCACCGAGGTGGACGCCGTGTGGTACGGCACCGGCGGCCAGATGGGCAGCACCAACGCCGCCCCGGATGTGGACCCCGGCCAGAGCCTGATCCGGTACCCCGACGGCCACGACACCGATGTGCCGGCACTCGACTTCCAGGCCGCCGATTCCCTGACCCCCGGCTGGGGCAACTACGTGGCCGTTGCCGAAGGGGACACCCGGCACACCGCGAAGATCCGGGTCCAAACCTCGGGGTTCCATACGCTCCGGTTCACCCTGCCTGCCGCCTCTGCCTACCGGGTGGTGCTCTACGACATCACGGGCCGGGTGGTGTACCGCCAGGCTGGCGTCGCCCGCACCCTGCGCATCACCCCTTCCCTGCCCAGCGGCGTGTACCTCTACCGTCTGCAGGCAGGCTCGCTGAGCCTGCAGGGAACCTTCATCCTCCTGCAAGAGCCATGAAACCCGCCGCCCAAAGGCTGAAACGGTATCGGGCCTGGATGCAGAAACGGGGTGTGGACCTGGTCCTCATCACCCACCTGCCCAACATCCGGTATCTCGCGAACTTTTCGGGCTCGGCGGGGTACCTGATCGTGCGGAACCGCCGGGTCTATTTCGTGTCCGACTTTCGGTACCGCGATCAGGCCCACCAGGAGGTGTTCCCCTGGATTAGGGTGCGGATCCCCCGGGAGGTGCTGCGGGAGGTGCTGCACCTCCTGCGGCCGGGCCGACGCATCGGCCTGGAGGCCGAGCACACCACCCTGGGGTTTTACCGGTTCCTGGAGGGCGCGCTGACCCGCCGGACCTCACGGGAACTCGTGCCCCTTCCGGACCAGGTGCTCCGCCTGCGTGCCATCAAAGACGGAGAGGAGATCGCCCGGATCCGCAAGGCCCAGGAGATCACCGACCGCATCTTTGAGGATGTGTTGAACCTGGTGGAACCCGAGCGCATGACCGAGCTGGACCTGGCGGCCGAGATCGAGTACCGCATGAAGAAGTACGGCGCCTCCGGCCCTTCCTTTCCCACCATCGTGGCCTCCGGCACCCACACTGCCCTGCCCCATGCCCAGCCGCGGCCGGTAAAGATCGCCCACAATGCCCCGCTGCTCCTGGACTTCGGCTGCGTGTACGAGGGGTACGCCTCGGATATGACCCGCACCGTGTGGATCGGCTCGCAGGTGGACCCCGAGTTCGAGAAGATCTACCACATCGTGAACGATGCCCGGGCCCGGGCCATTGAGGCGGCCCGCCCCGGCATGAGCACCGCCGATCTGGACGAGGTGGCCCGCGCGTACATTCGCAACGCAGGGTACGGCGAGGCCTTCGGCCATTCCCTGGGCCACGGCGTGGGCCTGGAGATCCATGAGGCGCCGTGGCTCGCACCCCGACGGGGCAAACGGCCGGAGCAGTTCATCTCCCGGCTCCGGGTGGGCCATGTGGTCACCATAGAACCCGGCATCTATTTGCCGCATCTCGGCGGCGTTCGTATTGAGGATCTCGTGGTGATTCGCCCCAATGGGGCCAAGGTGCTCACCCAATCGCCCCGGGAACTGATCCGCCTGTAGGCGGTAAAATTGACAACGCTGCAGAAAGAAGGAGCGGACCTATGCCGGAACTCAGAACCGGGATGGCCATCAAGTGGAACGATGAAATCTACCTGGTGCTGGACTATCAGCACCAGCACATGGGCCGGGGCGGGGCCACCACCCGCGCCCGGTTGAAAAACGTGCAAACCGGTGCGGTGCGGGAGGTCACCCTCCGGGAATCCGACCGGGTGGAGGAAATCCGTCTTGAACGCCGACCGGCCCACTTCTCCTACAGCACCGGCGACCTGTACCACTTCTACGATACCGAAACCTACGAGGAAGTGGTGTTCGACCGCGCGCAGATCGAGGAAGCCCTGGGCTACCTCAAGGAGGGCATCGAGGTGAACATCCTGTATGCCGAGGGCCGACCCATCGGGCTGGAACTGCCCTTCCATGTGGAATTGGAGGTGGTGGAAACCGATCCCGGCCTCAAGGGCGACACGGCCTCCGGCGGCTCCAAACCGGCCAAACTGGAAACCGGCATCGTGGTGCAGGTGCCCCTCTTCGTTCAGGTGGGCGACATCGTGCGGGTGGACACCCGCACCGGCAAATACATTGAACGGGTGAAGTAGCCTTGGCTCTGGACTTCAAGGAAATCCGCAAACTCATTGAACTCGTGGAAGAGAAGGGCCTGGATGAGCTCACGATCCGCGAGGGCGACACCCTTCTGCGGATCGTGCGGAACCGGGGCGTGCCCGTAGCCCAGGTGGCACCTCCACCGCCGTCGCCGGCGGCCCCGGCGGCCAAACCCCCAGAAGCCACCGAAACCCCGCCTGCCGAAAAAAAGGAGGCTGAGCCTCCCGAAAAGCGCGGGCTCGTGGCGGTGCGCTCGCCCATCGTGGGCACCTTTTACCGCCGCCCGGCGCCCGACCAGCCCCCCTATGTGGAGGTGGGCGACATCGTGGAGCCCGGCCAGATCCTCTGCATCGTGGAGGCCATGAAGGTGATGAACGAGATTCCCTCCGAGGTGCGGGGGCGCATCGTGGAAATTCCGGTGGAGGACGCCACGCCGGTGGAATACGGGCAGGTGCTCTTCTGGATTGAACCCCTGGACTGAGCCTAAAGGCCCAGTTCGTCGCGGAGCCGGGCCACGAGTTCGGCCTCGGTGGCAAAGGACAAGGCACCCTGCTGGATCAGGTGAGGATTGGCCAGGTCGTGCCCCTTCCGTTGCCACACCAGGGCGGTTTTCCCCGCCTTGAGGGCCTCCCGAAACTGGCGCTCCATGTTGCCGCCCCGGTAAATCTCAAAGCCCACCAGCACGTCGGCCAGGCAGCCGATGAGATCGTCACGCACCATGCCCGAGCCAGGGGTTCCCACGTCTTCGGGCGCGGCTGGGGTCACGAGCAACCAGGTGCCCTTTAGGTTCCGGAGCCAGCGGCTCTCCAGGAGAAAGCGGATTCCACGGTCGCCCACCAGGATCACCGGAGCCCCGTGTTCCACTGCCGCTTCGGCACCCATCCGATACACCAGCCGGAAGGCACTGGTCACCACACAGAGCCTGAGTTCCTGTTCCACAGCCGAGGCCGCCGAACGCAGGAACTGATCGGTGCCCTTCTGGAAAAACCTTGAGTTCAGAAAGGCAATCCGGGGACGCTTGCTCCACAGGGTTTCCTCTCCCACGGTGTACAACACCGGAACCGGATACGGCAACCGCCGCAATTCCGGAGGATATCGGGGGTGATCCATCGCCATCACCCGCACACCCTGGCTCTGGAGCTCCTGCCAGAGTTCCCGCGCCCGGGCCAGGTGCTGTTCCCGATGTGCTCGAAGATGCTCGGCCACCGGTGCTGGCAGCCCGTACGTTTCGGTCCACTCTTCTGGAGAAGCCGTGAAGAAGGTGGACAGGGGGCGGCCTTCGTGCCGGAGGATTTCCAGGATTCGCGCCACCCGGGCCATCCGGATCCCGGGCAGGGTATGGAGGGCAACCAGCCAGAACTCTTCGGGCTCTTTTACGGCCATGTCAATAGAACTCCGCGTTCCCCGGCCACGGCCAGGGTGTCGCCATTCAGGTATACCCGTTGAATAAGCCCCAGGTCCTCCACTCCCTCCCACAGGGGCTGCCAGTGCCGCTCGGATCGCCGGTAATCGTACACGCTGAAGGCACTGGCCACAAGGATATGGCGGGCATTGACCCTCACGTCCTTTACCGGCTGCTCGGCCGGTGCAAAGGGCATGGCCAGATAGGCGAAGGTCGTGTCCCCGGGCTGCCAGTACACCAAGCCGTCGGTACCCGAGACCCACACGGTATCACGAAACACGGCCCCAGCCGTGCTCACCCGGGCGTCCAGCCAGCCCAGGGGGTCCCGCAGGGTTTGCACGGCTCCGGAATCCGAAGGCCAGTAGGCCACACCCAGGTCCGTGAGCAGGACCAGGCCTCCATGGGTGGGCAGGATCCGGTACACCTCCCCCTCAGACATCCGCAGGTCATCGTCCAGCCGATAGGCGCCGCGGGGCGTGCCGATCCAAAGGGTGCCCTCCCGGTAGGCCAGGTCGGTCACCCAGGCCTTTAGCGTGGGCCACTGAAATCGATCGGGAACATATAAAAACAAGCCGCTGCGGGTGCCGATCCAAAGGCCTTCCGGGGTCCAGAGGATCCGCTGGAGTTCGGTGGCCGGAAAATCGGCCCGCTGTCCGGCCACCCAAACCCGGGTAAAGGGGTCCTGCCATCGGCAGAGGGTCCGGGGCGTGGCGAACCACCAGGTGCCCGTGGAGGCAACCGTGAGGTCGACGACAGGGTGGCCCGACACCCCGGGGTTCACCGAGTCCAGCGCCACCGAAGTCCGGGCATCGTAGATCCACAGGCCCAGGCCAGCCGTGCCCGCGTAGAGCCGGTTCCAGGCTTCTACGAACACCGTGAACGCCACCTCACCGGCGTCCTGGGTCCAGCGGGTGAAGGGAGCCAGAAACCCCAGCCGGGGATCATCACGGGACAATTCGCCCCGAGGTCCCGACCAGGTCACCGCCTCCGGCGGGGCCTGGAAGCCCGCGGAAAACCCGCTAAAGGTGCGGCGTTCTACTCGACCGCGGCCGTAGTCCACCCAGAGGTACCGGCCATCCAGCCCCAGGCCCTGGGCAGGCGATTCCAGGGTGGCCAGCCGCTGAAACCTGGGGGTTCCCCGAATCCAGCGATACAGGTCCTGGCCCGAAACAAAGTACACCATCTGGTTGCCCGGTTCGGCCACGGCAAAATCCACGGGTCTTGGGGTGATGCGACGGGCCAGGAGCCGCCGTTGATTCACATCGTAAAGAAAAAACCCACCTTCCGTGGCCGCCACCACCACGGGATGCTGCACAAACAGGGCTCGAACGGTACCAAAATCCCCCAGTTGGGTCCAGAAGGACAGCAGGATCCCCAACCAGGTCATGGTCATTCGGACGAGACTAGGTCTTCCGGTTCCTCAGGAGCCCGAACCTGCCGGAAGGCCCGGGGCAGGTACCGGATCAGGTCCGAGGCAATCAGACTCTCCTCGCCGAGGTCTAAGGCGGCCAGGTCGCCGGCCAGGCCGTGCAGGAACACGCCCGCCGCCGCGGCCTCCTCCGGTTCCATGCCCTGCCCCAGAAAGGCGGCGATCATGCCGGTCAGCACATCGCCGGTGCCGCCTGAGGCCATGCCCGGGTTGCCGGTGAGGTTCAGATAGGTGTGGCCGTCCGGGGTGGCGATGATGGTGGGCTTCCCCTTGAGCACTAAGACGCCGCCCAGGTGTTCAACCTGTTCCTCGGCCACAAAGAGCCGGTTTTCGTCCACGGCCCGGGGGTTCATGGCGGCCACCCGGCCCAGCTCGCCCGGATGGGGCGTGAGCACAGGGGGCACCTCCCGCAGGGGCCGGTGCTCGGGGTCTTCGTAGAGCAGCACGAAGGCGTCGGCATCAATCACCAGGGGGCCGCGGTACCACTCTAAGAACTGCTGCAGAAACTCCTTGACCTGCGGGGTTCGGCCCAGGCCGGGCCCCAGTGCCACCGCGTCAAAGGAAATGCCGGTGCGGCGGAGGGTTTCCACGGCCTCAGGCACAATACGGCCCTCCAGTTCCGGCACCGGCAACTTGATGGCCTCGGTGAGTTTGGTTTCCATCACGGGCATCAGGCTTTCGGGCACGGCCACATACACCAGTCCGGCGCCCGCGCGCAGGGCCGCCCGGGCGG
>WGAB01000234.1 GCA_015489295.1 Caldifarciminota bacterium | reverse complement strand
CTTCAGGAAGGTGCCGATGGCCACGCCGGTATCCCAGGCATACTCGGCCTTCACCTTCCACTCTTCATAGAGCACCTTGCCCTCTTTAAAGTCGGAGGACTTCAGGGGATGACCAGGGTAGCGTTCCCGATCCGGATGGGGCATTGCAACCTCCTTGTTTCCGTTCCAAACGGTTTTATTTTACGCCCGGTGGCACCCCGGGGTTATGCGCCGGAGCCGCCCCGCAGCGCCTTCAACAGGAGTTCCCGCACGCGTTTGGGGTCGGCCTTGCCCCGGGTTTTCTTCATCACGGCGCCGATCAGGGGGCCGATGACCCCCTCCTTGCCCTTGCGGAACTTGGCCACAAGGTCGGGGTTTTCCTCCACGGCCTCGGCTACGTACTTCTGCAGTTCCTCCTCGGCCGACACCACCTCCAGGCCTTCGGACTCCACGATTTCGCGGGCCGACCGGCCCTCCTGGAGCATGCGTTCGTACACATCCTTGGCAAGGTTCAGGGTGATGCGGCCGGATTCCACCAGCGACAGGAGTTCGGCCATCTGGGAAGGCCGGATGGGGAATTCCTCCAGCGACCGTTCCTTGATGTCGGCCAGCACCCGGTTCACCAGCCAGTTGGCCGCCTGGGCGATGTCCTTGAGGTCGCGAACCATCTCCTCAAAGTAGTCGGCCAGGGCGCGTTCCTGGGTGAGCACCTCGGCCACATCCTCCCGCAGGCCGTACTCGCGCACGAACCGGGCTGATTTCTCCCAGGGCAGTTCGGGCAGTTCAAAGCGGTTCAGGTAGGCGGTGACATTCAGGGGCAGGAGGTCGGGCTCCGGGAAGTAGCGGTAATCCATTTCCTCTTCCTTGGTGCGCATGGCGACGGTTTGGCCGGTGGACTCATCAAACAGGCGGGTTTCCTGTACCACCTTGCCGCCGGCCTCCAGCACCTGGATCTGGCGTTGGGCCTCGTAGGTGAGGGCGTCTTCCAGCGCCTTGAAGGAGTTCAGGTTCTTGATTTCCACCTTGGTGCCGAGGGGTTCGCCGGGCCTGTGCACCGAGAGGTTGGCGTCGGCCCGCAGGTGCCCCTTTTCCATGTCGCAGGGCGAAACCTCTAAGTAGCGGATCAGTTGCCGGAGTTTGGCCAGGAAGGTGCGGGCTTCGGCCGGGCTCCGCAGGTCCGGCCGGGTCACGATCTCCAGAAGCGGAATGCCCGAGCGGTTGAAGTCCAGCAGGGTGTAGCCGTCTTCGGTGTGGAAGGACTTGGCCGCCTCTTCCTCAATGTTGATGCGCTCCACCCGCACCCGCCGCGGGCTGCCCTCAAACTGGTACTCCAGGTGGCCGTCCTCGGCCAGGGAAAAGGTGTACTGGGTGATCTGGTAGCCCTTGGGCAGGTCGGGGTAAAAGTAGTTCTTGCGGAAGAACTGCGACACCTCGTTGATACGGCTCCTGAGGGCCCGGGCCACCTTCAGCCCCTGGATCACCACCTCTTCGTTGAGCACGGGCAGGGCGCCAGGATAGCCCAGGCATACCGGGCACACCTGGGTGTTGGGGTCGCGCCCGTATTCCCGGGAGCAGGAGCAGAAGAGTTTGGTTTGGGTGTCCACTTCCACATGGATTTCCAGGCCGATGACCACTTCGTAGCTGTTCAAGGATTTCACGCCTGTGCCTCCGTCAATCGGCGGTTCCATTGGTCGGCCCAGGTGTCCCGTACCGGCCGGTACACCTCTTCAAAGAAGCGCCGTTGCGACCGCAGGACCCCGGGGTCAAAACGCTTTAGATAGTCTAAGGCCTCCTGCCAGGCCTGGGGAAACAGGGGGCCGAACCGCCGGGCCACCTGGCGCTGGAAATCCTCCGGCGTTTGCACTTCGCCCCCGATCACGAAAAAGAGGCCCTCGGGCAGGCGCACGGCGTAGGCCATCTCGTCGCCCAAGTACACGGGCTCGGGCCGGGCCTGGATTTCCTCCGGAGGCTTCAGCGGGTGGCGGCGGAGCTGCAGCCGCTCCGGAGGCGGCACTGCCGCCCGTTTCTTGAAACCCCGTTTGGCCGCGGCATAGAAGATCGCGCGGTTCAGGCCGAAGCTCCAGGCCGAGGGCTCGGGCAGGCCCAGAAGATGCGCCCGGGCCGCCTGGAGCAGGGCCATGATCTGAAACCGTCCGATGGGTCCCTTGCGCTTCATCGCCGCACACTCACCGAAACCCCGTCGCGGATGGGGATGATCGTGGACACCCACCGGTCTTCCTGGAAGATCCGGCGGGTAAAGGCCAGGATGCCCTGGGTCTTTTCGTCCTGGGCCTCGGGCGGCAGCACCCGGCCGCGCCACAGCAGGTTGTCGGCCAAAAGCAGGCCGCCGGGCCGGAGTTTCTCGTAGGCCAGATCGGCCACTTCCGGGTACCGGGTTTTCTCAATGTCGGCGTACACCAGGTCGAAGGACCCCGGGGTCTCTCGGAAATGTGCCAGGGCGTCGCCCTCCAGGGTGTGGATCGTGACCGGTCGCCCGAGTTGTCCGAGGTACCGCCGGGCGTCGGCCAGGTTTCGGGCATCGTAATCCGTGAGGAAGATCTCGGCGCCCTCGGGCAGCGCGGCCACGAACCAGAGCGCCGAGTAGCCGTAGCCCGAGCCCAGTTCAAACACCCGGCGGGGTTTCACGAGCAGGGTAAACTGGTACAGCAGGCGGCCCACCACCGGGCCCACGATGGGAAACCCCTCGGCTTCGGCCCGTTGTTCCACCTCCCGGAACACCGGATGGGGCCGGTGGACCCATCCCTTCAGGTAGGTTTCCACCGAGGGATGGACCAAAAACTCGGGCTCCTCAGGCCTTGAAGTCCACATAGATCTCCTCCTGGTTCTCGTGGCGGTTCACCCACCGGGCGGCCACAAACAGGAAATCGGACAGGCGGTTGACAAACACGAAGCCCCAGAAGGGCTGCGGGCGCTCCGGCAGCAGCCGGGCGATGCGGCGTTCGGCGCGCCGGGCCACGGCCCGGGCCAGAAACAGCAGGGCCGCCACCGGGTGGCCGCCGGGCAGGATGAACTCCTTGAGCATGGGCAACTGGGCGTTGAGTTCATCTATCCACTGTTCCAGGCGCCGCACCTGTTTTTCGGTAATCCGGGGCGCCTGCAGGGTGGGCGGCGAGGCCAGCTCGGCCCCCAGGATAAAGAGGTCGTTCTGCAGGGTGCGCAGGTGGGCGTCCAGGGGGGCCGGCACCCCGCGGCTCCGAATCACACCCAGCAGGGAGTTCAATTCGTCCACCTCGCCTACGGCTTCCACCACCGGGTGGTCTTTGGCCACCCAGGAGCCGCCCACCAGCTGGGTTTTGCCCTGGTCGCCCACGCCGGTGTACACGGTGCTGATGCGTTTCTTTTCGGGTTTACGGGGCATGGGATTCGTCCTCCTGTACGGGTTCTAAACGCTGGAGCATCGCCTGCAGCGCCGCCTGCACCTCCTGGTACCGGGCCTGGGCGTTGCCGAGGTGGCGTCCCAGCACCTGGTACTGCTCCAAGAGGCTCCGCATCTGCTGCTGGATCTCGCGCAGCAGGCGGATGACCTGCAGGCTGCGGCGATGAAGATCGG
>WGAB01000233.1 GCA_015489295.1 Caldifarciminota bacterium | reverse complement strand
GGCAAAACCTACCTGGCCGTGGCCATGGCCGTGAAGTTCCTGCTGGAAAAGCGGGTGGAAAAGATCGTGCTGACCCGGCCGGCCGTGGAGGCCGGCGAGTCGCTGGGCTTCCTGCCCGGCGATTTCCAGGAAAAGATCAACCCCTACCTGACGCCCCTGTACGATGCCCTCTATTCCATGCTGCCCGCCGACCGGGTGCGCCGGCTCATGGAAACCCGGGTGATCGAGGTGGCGCCCCTGGCCTACATGCGGGGCCGCACCCTGCAGGATGCCTTCCTGATCCTGGACGAAGCCCAGAACACCCGGGCCGTGCAGATGAAGATGTTCCTCACCCGCATCGGGCCCCGCACCAAGGTGGTAATCACCGGCGACATCACCCAGATCGATTTGCCCCGGGAATCCAACTCCGGCCTGGTGGAGATCCAGAAGATCCTGCACGACATCCCGGGCATTGTCTTTGTGCACTTCGGGCCCGAGGATGTGGTGCGCCACGAATTGGTGCGGAAAATCGTCGAGGCCTACGAGCGGCGGGAACGGGAGCGGCGCGAGGAGGCGCCGCCCCGGGGAGGGAACGCCCAATGACCTCTGCCCTCCTTCCAGGTCTTGTGGCTGTGGAAGCAGGTTTTCTGTTGGCCCTGGTGTTTTATTTTTGGCTCACCCGGGACCGCCGTCCCCTGTCGCGCCCCCGGCTGGCCGCCCTGGTGGTGGCCATCGGCGTGCCCTTCCTGGTGGGGCTTTTCGTCGCGCGCACCTACCCCATGTTCACGCTGTTGCCCTTCCTGGCCGTCATGGTGCACATGACCGTGGACCTGGAAACCTCTCTTCTTTTGACCCTGATGGTTTCCGGGGCCCTGGCGGCCGCCCTGCAGTCGGTCCATCGTCCCTTTGATCTTTTGATGTACAACACCTTCGCCGGGTGGACCGCGGCCTTCACGGCCACCTATTTCCACGACCGATACTCCATTTACCGCATTGTGGTCCTGGTGGCAGCGGTGGCCGGAATCCTGGCCTTCGTGTTCTGGGCCGGGGTGGTCAACCCGGTAAAGATCGCCACCTGGACCGTGCTTTCGGCCGTGATTTCCGGCCTCTCGGTGCTGGGGGTGCTGCCGCTGTACGAACGCTTTTTCCAGGTGTCCACCGATTTCCTGTTGCTGGAACTGTCCAACACCAACGCGCCGCTTTTGCGGGAGCTGGCCCAGCGGGCACCCGGAACCTTTACCCACAGCCTGAACGTGGCGCACCTGGCCGAGGCGGCGGCCCGGGCCCTGGGCATCAATCCCCTGCTGGCCCGGGTGGCGGCACTGTACCATGACATCGGCAAGCTCAAGAATCCGCACCTTTTCATCGAAAACCAGATGGGCTCGGAGAATCCCCACGATGCCCTGCCCCCGGAAGAGAGCGTACGGATCCTGGTGGGCCATGTGACCGAGGGGCTGAAGATGGCCCAGCAGTACGGCCTGCCCAGGGAAATCGTGGGGGTGATCCAGACCCATCACGGCACCTCCCTGATCCGCCCCTTCTTCGCCAAGGCGCTGGAGACCCAGGGCGAGGTCAGGGAGGACGACTACCGCTATCCCGGCCCCCGTCCCCGCAACAAGCTGGAGGCCCTCATCATGCTGGCCGACTCCGTGGAGGCCGCCATCCGCAGCCTGAAGAACCCCACCCTGTACGAGATTCGAACCCTGACCCACCAGGTGCTGGAGGGCAAGTGGAACGAGGGCCAGCTGGACGATACCGACCTGACCCGTCGAGACCTGGGCCTCATTGAGGAGGCCTTTCTGCAGGCCCTGAAGGGGATTTTCCATCCCCGCATCGAATACCCCGAGGTGGGCCAATGAAGGTGGTGAATCACCAGGAGGTTTACCCGCTGTCCGAAGGGTTTCTCAGGCAAATGGAGGAACTGCTGGCCACCTACGCGCGGCGGTACCGGCTCAGGGAAGCCACCGTCATCCTGGTGGACGATGCCTACATTACCCACCTGAATCGGGAATTCCTGGGCCGGGACCGGCCCACCAACGTGCTGGCCTTTGACCTGGGGGACGAGGCCGAGGTGTACGTGTCGGTGGAAACCACCCGGCGGGAGTTCGGCGAAGCGGACTGGAAAACCGGCCTCGTGTACTACGCGGTGCATGGTTTGCTGCACCTCTCGGGCTACGACCACAAGGTGAAGAGCTGGGCAGCGGCCATGGAGCAGGTGCAGCAGGAGGTTCTGGAGGATCTGGAGCGTCGACTGCAGGAGGCCGGGGGCTCGGGAAGGTAACCCCATGGAGGACACGGGCGGTGGGTTTGCAGCGGCAACGTACCGAAAGGGTCTTTCCCCTCCGCGAATCCCCAAACCGAAGAACGTTTTGAGGGTGTAGGTCCATGTTGCTGGGGTACGTGCTGATCCTCGCGTTTCTGCTTTTCCTTTCCTTCGTGTTTTCCGGCTCGGAGGTGGCCTATTTCACCCTTTCCCGAAAGCACCTCCTGGAGGAGCCGGGGCGGGTGGGCCGGTGGATGCGCCGCCTCCTGGAAAAACCCCACCGCTTTCTGGTGATGGTGCTCACCGCCAACCTGGCGGTAAACTCCTTTGCGTCGTCGCTCTATTCGGTGCTGACCGGGCTTTATCTGGCGGCTCTGGCAGAGCCCTGGAAAACCCTGCTGGACGTGGGGTCCTTCACCCTGATCCTGCTGGTGGTGTCCGAGGTGTCGCCCAAGGCCCTGGCCCTGACCTTTCCCCGAACCTTTGCCCGCTGGAGCGCCGGGCTGAACCTGGGGGTGTATTACCTGCTCTCGCCCCTGCTGGTGCCCCTGTCGGCCATTGTGTCCTGGCTGTCGCGGCTGGGGATCCAGGCCCAGCCTCCGTTAACCGAGGAGGAGATCCTGCAGCTGGTGCGGGGGTCCCAGGAGCCCGCCCTGCGGCTGCTGGAACGGGGGGTGTTGTTCCTGTCCTATACCGTGGAGGACATCGCCACCCCCCGAACGGAAATCAAGGCCCTGCCCTATGAAGCCACCCTGGAGGAAGCCCTGGACCTCTTCCGGGCCACCCGCCACAGCCGGTTTCCGGTGTACCAGGAAACCCTGGACCATGTGGTGGGGTTCATCGAGATTCCCCAGATCATGAAGAGCGGCGAAACCGACCTGGGCGTTCCGGTGCGTCGGTTTCTCCAGCGGCCCCTCTTTGTGCCCGAAACCCTGAACCTTTTGCAGTTCGTGCGGAAGTTCCGGAAGGCCGGGGCCCGGATGGCCATCGTGGTGGATGAGTACGGGGGCACCGATGGCCTGGTGACCATGGGCGACATCGCCCGCTTCTTCTTCGGAACCCTGGCCGAGGAGTTCGAAGAGGAGCCCCAGCTCATCAAGCAGGTGGGGCCGCGCGAGTACATCCTGCCCGGCGACCTGGACCTGGCCCGGTTCGCCGAGCTCACCGGCGTGAACCTGGGCAACACCGGCACCCTCTCGGCCCTCATCCTGGAGCACCTGGGACGGGTGCCGCGGGAGGGCGAGGCCGTGACCATCGGCCCGGTGCAGTTCGTGGTCCTCGCCAAGGAGGGCGAGGCCGTGGCCCGGCTGAAGGTGTCCCTGAAGGAGGTTCCCCGTGATTGAGCTCGTGGTGTTCGTCCTCAGCATCCTGGCGGTGGCGGTAACGGCGGCCTACGAGATTGCCTACATCGTGCGGGAAAAGGGGGTGCTGGTCCAGTGGTTCCGCCCGCCCCTGCGGGAGTTTGTCCGGAACCCCCACCGGGTGATCATCACCGTCCTTTTCAGCATCAATCTGTTCAGTGTGCTGGCCGCTGTGGTGCTCACCCGCTGGTCTCTGAACTTTGGGGGCCGGGGCATGGCGGTTCTGGTGGCCGGCACCCTGACCACCTTCTTTGTGGTGTTCTTCGGCGAGATCCTGCCCAAGAGCATCGCCCGGCTGAACCCCGACCCCTATCTCCGGCGTCTTACGCCCTTCATCTATGCCCTGTACCGCCTGTTTCAGCCCTTCGTTCACGCCGTGGAGCGGGTGGTGTACCGCAACCTGGAGGGACGACAACGCGAGTATACCCTTACCGACGAGATCGAGGCTCTTCTGTGGAAAGGTCGGTGGGAAAAGAAGGACCTGGATCCCGACGAGTTCCAGTTCCTGGTCCGCACCCTCCATTTTTTCCGAGATCCCGTGAAAAATCTCATGGTCCCGATCCGCAAGATTTTCGCCGTCGAAATCTCTACGCCCCCCAAGGAAGTGCTCAAGATTCCCGAGGTGTATACCCTGGAGCGGTTCCCGGTGTACCGGGAACGCCTTGACCATATCGTGGGCATCGTTCATATTAAAGACCTTTTCGGCGTGCAGGAGAACGATTCCCTGGAAGACTTTCTCCGCCCCGTAGCCTTTGTGTTCCGCGATTGGACCATCGATAAGGTCGTGCAACAGATGCGCCGACAGGGAGTGACCTTCGCCGTGGTGGTGGACCAGTTCGGCAATGCCGTGGGGATGGTCAACCTGGACATGATTCTGGAAGGATTGACCGGTGAAACAGAAGGCCCTCACCCGCATTGATAAACTGCTGGAGATCGTGGAAGTCCTGCAGCGGACCCACGATCCCCGGCGCATTGCGGTGTTCCTCTCGAACAAACATCCCCAGGATGTGGCCCGGGTGCTGGAACGGCTCTCCTCCGATTGGCGGGTGCAGGTGTTCCGCTATCTGCCCCACGAACTCCAGGCTGAGGTGCTGATCTATCTGGAGGAACAGCCCCTGGAGGAAATCCTGGAGACCCTGTCGGACCAGCAGATCCACGAACTCGTGGAGGAGATGGACACCGACGACGCCGCCGACTTCCTGGGCGAACTGGATCAGGAAGAACGCGAAAAGATCCTTTCCCTGGTGGACGAAGAGGAACGCCGGGAACTCCGCGAGCTTTTGACCTATCCCGAGAATACCGCCGGCGGCTTGATGAGCAAGGAGTTCCTGGCCCTGCCCGAGGACACCCCCGTACGGGAAGCCCTGAAACGCGTCAAAGAGTGGGAAGACGATGTGTCCCTCATCTTCGTGATCGATCGCCAGGGCCGCTTCAAGGGCGTGGTTCCCCTGCGGGACCTGATCGATGCCCCGGAGGACCGGCGCATCGGCGTCTTGGTCAAGGAAACCCCTACCGTGCCCGCCACCCTGGATCAGGAGGAGGTGGTGCGGGTCTTTGAAAAGTACGACCTCTTTTACCTGCCGGTGGTGGACGAGCAGGATCGCCTGCTGGGCGTGATCACCGTCGACGACATCCTGGATGTGCTGGAGGAGGAGGCCTCCGAAGACATCGCTCGACTGTCGGGCCTGAGCCGGATCGAAAGCCTGCTGCTGCCGCCCTGGAACTCGGCCCGGGCGCGGATCCCCTGGCTTCTGGCCAACCTGGGTACCGCCTTTCTGGCCTCGGCCGTGGTGAGCCTCTTTAAGAACGCCATCGACGCCTTTGCCTACCTTGCCGTGTTCATGCCCGTGATCGCCGGCATGGGCGGCAACGCCGGCATCCAGGCCCTGGCCCTGACCGTGCGTTCGCTGGCCCTGGGGGAGATCAGCAAACACGATGCCGCCCGGATCATCGTTAACGAGTTTCTTACCGGCCTCATGGTGGGCCTGGTGGTGGGCATGGCCTCCGGCCTCATCGCCTGGATCTGGGTCGGAAAACCCCTCTTCGGCCTGCTCGTATTCGCCGCCCTGGTGGCCAATATGGTGGTGGCCTGCATCGCCGGGTTCCTGGTGCCCCTGGCCATCCGCGCACTGGGCGGGGATCCGGCCACTGCCTCCGGCGTCATCGTGACCACCTTTACCGATGTCACCGGCTACTTCTTTTTCCTGGGGCTCTCCACCCTGTTCCTGAAGTCCCTTACGCGGTAACACCCCCTGTATCCTTAGGGTGCCATGAGGATGGTCCTCTCCGACCTGGACGGAACCCTGCTGGATTCCGCGTACCGGTTTGACGCCGCCCGCCCTGCCCTGAACTGTTGCCGAAAAAAGGGGGCCCTGCTCGTGCCCGTGTCCAGCAAAACCCTGCCCGAAATGGCCTACTGGAGCCGGGAACTGGCGCTGCCTCCGGCCTTTTCCTACGAAAACGGCTTCGGCATCGCCTTCCGGGAGGCCCAGCCCGCCTGGCTCAGGCCCCGGGTGCTGGGCCGGTACGGCTACCGGTTCCAGGGAACAGCCCGGGAGGCCCCCGGGTGGCGGGTGTGGGAACAGGAGATCGGTTCGGCAACCGAACGGATCCGGCAACTCCTGGAGCGCTTCCCCAAAGGCACCGTGCGCTTCGCCACCGAGCTTTCGGCGGAGGAGTGGGTTCGCATCACCGGCCTTTCCCCGGAGCTCGCCGCAAAGGCGCGCCGGCGCCGGGGGATTCCGCCCCTGTGGATCTCTCCAGAGGTGCGCTCCCAGGTGGTTCAGGCCTTTCAGGAGGCCGGGTTCCGGGTCGGCCGGGGCCGCTTCTTTGTCACCGTGGCACCCTACGACAAGGGCACCGTAGCCGAGGCATTGGTACGGGCTCTGCGGGCCCGGC
>WGAB01000232.1 GCA_015489295.1 Caldifarciminota bacterium | reverse complement strand
TCTTCATGGAGTCTGTGTTCCTGGGCGCCTGGATCTTCGGCTGGGACAAGCTCTCCAAAAAGGCCCATGCCGTGGTGATCTGGCTGGTGGCCATCGGCTCCAACCTGTCGGCCCTCTGGATCCTGATCGCCAACTCCTACATGCAGCATCCGGTGGGCTACCGGCTGGAGGCGGCGCCTGGGACCCTGCTGGGCGTGCGGGCCGTGCTGGTCGACTTCTTCGCCGTGCTCACCAACCCCCATGTGTGGCTCCAGTGGCCCCATGTGTTCTTCTCCGCCCTCACCACCGCCGGGTTCTTCATCCTGGGGATCAGTGCCTATCACCTCCTGCGGAACCGGGAGGTGGAGTTCTTCAGTCGGTCCATGAAGATCGGCGTACGGGCCGCCCTGATCGGCTCCATCCTCGTGGTGCTGATCGGCCACTTCCAGGCCCAGTGGCTGGTGAAGCATCAGCCCATGAAGATGGCCGCGGCCGAGGCCCTGTGGGAGGATTCGGGCGATCCCGCCGGCCTCAGCCTCTTCGCCTGGATTGACGAGGCCAACCAGCGGAACACCGTGGACATCAAGTTCCCCGGCCTTCTGAGTTTCCTGGCCTACAACCGGTTCTCCGGCTCTCTGAAGGGCATCAAGACCCTGGAAATGGAACAGGCCCAAGCCTGGGCCAGCATGAAGGCCCAGTTCCCTTCGCTGGCCAAGCTGCCGGATCCGCCCAGCTTCGTGCCCCCGGTGACCTGGAACTACTGGAGCTTCCGCCTGATGGTGGGGCTGGGGCTCCTCATGCTCCTGTTTGCCCTCTGGGGCTTTGTGGTGTGCCGGAAGGGCGACTTCGTGAACGCCCGGGGCTTCCTGCGGTGGCTGCCCCTCATGCTCTTCGCTCCCTATCTGGCCAACACCTTCGGATGGCTCCTGGCCGAGTTGGGCCGCCAGCCCTGGGTGGTGTACGGGCTGCTGCCCGTGAACATCGCCGTGTCGCCCAATGTGTCCACCGGAGCCGTGGCCTTTTCCCTCGTGATGTATGTGCTCATCTACGCCCTGCTCATGATCGCCGATGTGTACCTCCTGGCCTACTACGGCAAGAAGGGGCCTGAGGCCGTCGCCGCGAAGTAAGGAGGCATGCCATGTTTCTGCAAACCCTTTGGTTCATTTTGATCGCCGTTGTGTTCGTGATGTTCTTCTTCCTGGAGGGGTTTGATTACGGCGTCGGCATCCTCTTGCCCTTCGTGGGCAAAACCGACGCCGAACGCCGGGTGGTGATCAACACCATCGGGCCCTTCTGGGACGGCAACGAGGTGTGGATGATCCTGGCGGGCGGTGCCATCTTCGCCGCCTTCCCCCACTGGTATGCCACCCTCTTCAGTGGGTTCTACCTGGCCCTGTTCCTTTTGCTGCTGGCCCTGATCGTGCGCGGGGTGGCCTTTGAGTTCCGCAGCAAGCTGGAATCCGAAGGCTGGCGCCGCTTCTGGGACTGGATGCTCTTCCTGGGAAGCGCGATCCCGGCGCTGCTCTGGGGCGTGGCCCTGGTGAACCTGGTGCGTGGGGTGCCCATTGACGCCCACATGCAGTATGTCGGTGGGTTCTTTACGCTTCTGAACCCCTACGCCCTGCTGGGGGGCCTTACCGTGTTCTTCCTGTTCACCCTCCACGGCGCCCTGTTCCTGAATGTGCGCACCGCCGGCGCCATCCAGGAGCGGGTCAGGGCCCTGATCCCCAAACTCTGGGGCCTGGAGGTGATCCTCTTCATCCTCTTTGTGCTGGCCAGCTTCGTGGCCACCCCCATCGCCTCCAAGCCGCTGGGGCTCGCCGCCGGCATCCTGGCCCTCCTGTTCCTGATCCTCGTGAAGTTCGCCGACGGCGTCAAGGCCTTCGTGTGGGGCGCGCTGGCTGTGGTGTTCACCGTGATCACCCTGTTCGCCACCCTGTACCCCAACGTCATGGTCTCCAGCCTCAACCCCGAGTGGAGCCTCACCATTTACAACGCCTCCAGCAGCCAGTACACCCTGTCCGTGATGACCATCGTGGCCGTGCTGCTCGTGCCCGTGGCCCTGATCTACAATGTGTGGACCTACAAGGTGTTCAGCGAACGCCTGGATGTCAGCAAGGTGGAGCAACTGGAGTAC
>WGAB01000231.1 GCA_015489295.1 Caldifarciminota bacterium | reverse complement strand
TGAGGGCCAGGTACAGATAGGGGTCTTCCATGGCCATGCCCCAGCACCCCTGGTCCGGGCCGAACTCGTACATCGAGGCCAGGTGCACCTGGTCGCCTTCAAACCGAAGGATCCAGAGGGCACCGCTGAAATCGCGTAAGAACAGGTAGGGCGGCCGGAGGATGATGCCGCGGAGGTACTCCGGGGTGCGCACCCGGGACACCATGGTGATCTGCTCACCCTGGATCCGACCGATCCGCAGGTCATAGAAGGTGTACAGGGGGGCCAGGATCAGGGAGCCGTCACCGTCGATCCGGTATACCTCGGGCCTGGGCCGGACGTCTTCGAAGGTCTGGACATCCAGGGGATGGATGTTCAGGGGGTCTCGAACATCCACGAGGCTCACGCCGTATTGCCAGTGGGCCAGCAACGCCAGGGTATCGCCCACCACCTTCACATCCACGATGACACGGTCCAGGGTATCCACGCCCAGGAGTTTGGGATGGGCGGGGTCTTCAAGGGAAAAGACGCCGAGCCGCCGCGAGGCACCCACATAGAGTTTGCCGTTGGCGTAATCCATGCCCCAGGAGAGCCCGAAGTCCAGGCTATCCACCGGCTGAGGATTTTCGGGTTGCGACACATCCAGCACATAGAGCATGCCGTTGGAAAAACTTGCATAGGCATAGTGGGACACGGCCTGCACGGATCTGATCTGGTGATTCTGGGAAGGCAGGTTCCAGAAACCCACCTCCTGAGGCTGGGTGGGGTCCGACACATCCAGGATGCGCAAACCGCTGTCGAGGTCGGCCACAAAGAGATAGGGCGCGCGGTACACCATCCTCTGGGCGTTATGGTGGGCGGTCCAGTGGCCGAGTTCGTAAGCGGTATCCGGCGTCACGTGCCAGAGGTACACGCCGGCCTTGCCACAGGCAAAGAACATCAGGGAATCCGCCCTCTGGATTTCCACGATGTACTGGCCCACACGGATCCGATCCGAAACGATCACCGGGTGTTCGGGCACCGAGAGGTCAATCTCAAACACCCCGGCTCCGGCGCTGAGGTAGGCCCGATGTTCCTCGGCGTCGTAAAGCACATCAAAGGGCGAGCCGAAGGGCCATTTGTCCACCACCCGAAGGAAGGTGTCCCGCCGTGGGATTTCGGGGAGTTCCGGGAGGTTGGGCACGGGCTGGCCGGGGTACAGAGCCGGTGCCATATAGGGGTTCACCCGGGGCTGCCGCAGTTCGGTAGCCTCCCGGCCGTGCCCCGGGGCTGCCAATATCCAGAACACCAATCCAAGGGATGTCCACATCATGGGTACACCACCGTTTTAAACACCCGATCCTGAATCCGGACAAAGTACACACCGGGCTGGAGATGGTGGAACACGGCAAGCGGTGTAGGGTTCCGGTACGCCCCGACCCTCCGCCCCGTCCGGTCGTACAGGGTCACCGGAGGCAGAGCGCGATGATCCAGGCTCTGCACCTTGAGGGCGCGCCGCAGGCCGATCACCCAGAACCGGGGTGGCGCAGGGGTACCGGAGGCCCATTCCTCCACCCGCCAGGGTTCGCCGAAGCCGGCCACGAAGATGTCCTGGCCGGTTCCCGGATACAGCACCTTTCCGGCGACGAACACATGGTGGGCAGAGTCAACCACGAGGCGTACCCCTTCAGTTTGAAGGGCACCGGGCAGAGCAAAGAGCACCGGATCCGGGGAAAGTCCGGCGGTATCCAGTTGCACCACCGTGCCCCATACCGTGGAAGCGGTCCAGGTTTTGCCGGTGAGGTACAGCCGGTCGCCCTGGCGGGCCAGATCGTTGAACCAGGAGGACTGGCCCTCAAAGGGCACCTGCCGCCACCGCACCTGGCCCCATCGGTCCACCCTGGCCACAAACCCCTTCCAGGTGTCGTCCACCTGCAGGTTGCCGAGGACATACACCTCTCCCTCGGGGCCGAGTTCCAGGTCGGTGAGCACCGCGAAGGTATCGGCCGACACCAGGCTGCGGGTCCAGTAGGGGGTGCCCATGGAATACAGTCGGGCCACCCAGGGGCTCCAGCAGCCGGGGGCCGTGGCCACATTGCCCCCGAGGTACACCGAGGCAGTGGCCGGGTCGTAGAGGAGTTTGACCAGATCGTCGTTAGACCCGCCAGGGCCGTCGTAGGTGTAAACAGCCACGGGATGCCCCTCTTCGTCCAGCCGTTGCCAGTGGACGTCTGCATCTTCCGCCAGGTTGGTGCACACATGCCCGGCCACCAGCACATCGCCCGTGGGGGTCACCTGGATCTGCCGTGCCTCGTCCCACACGCCCGGGGATCCCCGGTTCCACAGGAGGTTGCCGTAGGGATCGGTTTTCAACACTGCAAACCGCCGCAGGCGAATGGAAAACACAAAGTAGCCGGCCAGATACATGAACCCCGCGGAGTCCACGGCCACATCCAGGGGCAGGGTGGAAATGCCGGCGGGATTGTAGGAGCGTTGCAGCAGAAGAGAGCCATCACTTGCGAATTTTCGGAGCACGGCCCTGGATTCCTCGGCCGAGGCCACCACCAGATTCCCCTGGGGATCCAGGGCCAAACTCGTGGCCACGCCCATCTCGGGGATCAACTGCCAGCGCACCTGGCCGGTAGGAAAAAGGGCCAGAATAAAGGTGTGCCGGCGGTCGGGCGAGTTCCAGGTGCGCTGGGAATAGTAGCCGGCCAGATACAGGGTGCCGTCGGGCCCCTGGAGAAAATCCAAAACGTCATCGGGCACCATGTGCATGCCGCTCTGATGAAAGGTCCAGGTGGGTGCCTGGGCATGGAGAGGGAACCCGATCAGCAGTGTGGCGAACAGGAACAACGCCAGGAGAAAAGATCTCCCAAAGGTCCGGCGAAGGGGTCCACAGCGTTCCATCTTCTCACCCCCTTGGCGGTTTTTGGGCTGTGGACAATTCTTGCCTTTTCAATTCGGCAATTTCCACAGGCAACCTTAAAGGAATCCCTGGGGGTTTGTCAAGCATACAACCATGTCAACCACGGATTGCATCAGCAACTCCCTGGATTTACTCGGGCAAAAACGGCTGTGCTGTCTTCCAGGGCCACGGCCTAGGTCCTATTGAGGACGGAAGTTTCCACGGACTCCCCTTC
>WGAB01000230.1 GCA_015489295.1 Caldifarciminota bacterium | reverse complement strand
GGCAAAAGCAGGGTGGCGGTGCCGTTGAAGACATAGGCATCATCGGTTTCCTCGGTGTCCAGGCCTGAAAGCAGCAGGTATGCGGCGTTTTCCACGATGGTCAGGGTATCCCCCAGGCCCCCTGGAGGGATGGCCGGGGCGTAGGTGAAGGCGAACACCTCCGACCGGCCGCCGTTTTGGCCCAGGGCGGTTCCTGTGGAATCCAGAGCCTGTACGCGCCACAGGTAGGTTCGGCCCTCCTCCAGGAGCGGGGCTTCCGGTGGGTAAACGAAGAGGGGTTGGTCCACCACGGTGGCTTCGTAGAAGGCCGGGGCCTCGATGTTGAGGTTTCGGGGCTGTCCGGGCACGGCCTCTACGATCTTCAGGTGGTAGGTCACGGGATAGCCGGGCGGCACGATCACCGGGGTCCACACGAAGGTGACCAGAGGGACGATCACCGTGTCTCCATCGGCGGGTGAGACCAGCGATGGAGGCGCCGGGTCCACGAAGGTATAGCTTTCGCAATCGCTGGCCACCACGGTTTCCTCGGGCAGCACCAGGAGTTCCACGCAGGCGGTATACTCGCCAGCCGGCAGGCGGGCGGTGCGCCGCACCTGGGCCTCAAAGGTTTCCGAATAGGTCAGGTCCTGCCAATCGGCCAGTCGTGTGTTGTCAAAAACCTCGGTGTAGGGTCCTGCCGGAATGTCCACCGGCACGCTCCACCCCTCCACCAGGGTTTCGGTGCCGCGCCGGAGGGTCACATGGAACCGCACCTGTTGGGGCTCGGTGCCGGTATAGGTCAGCACCACCTGGGCGTTTCCGGGATTGGTTTCCCATTCGTACAGAAACGGCGAGGGATTGGGGGAAACCGTGAGGTCCAGCGACCACTGCCCCCAGAGGAGGCGGATCAACAGCAGGCCAAGGGTTGCCGTCCCCATACACACCTCCACCTTCCGGGGCGGCCACAGGGTCCGCCCCTATAGTTCTGAAAGGCCCTTCCCGAATCGGACGGGACCACGATCCCCCTCCCGGAATGCGTGAGATCAGACGCGGTGGCGGTGGAACACCCTGGAAAGAGAGAAAAGCCTTAGTCCCGGTACCCCTGGGGAATTCGTGTACCCATCCGACCCGTTCCTGGAGTGCTGAGACATCCCAAGCCTCCAGGCCCATTTATAGCCGGCCCCTCAGGCCCTGTCAAGGCTCTGAATGGCAAGAATTTTGAGAAATTTGCTCGGGCTTTCGGCTATACTTTTGTACCATGCAGGCACTTCTGGAACGGGCGCTTCGTCAAATCCCCTTTCGGCCACCGGCCCGGGTGCTCGTGGCCATGAGCGGAGGTGTAGACAGCTCCGTGGCTGCGGCCCTGATGCACCACGCTGGCTACGAGGTCTATGGCGTGATGCTCAAGCTCTGGAGCGAACCGGGCCGTGAGCATGAGAACCGCTGCTGCACCCTGGGCGCCCAGGTCCTGGCCCGGCAGGTGGCCCGCAAACTGGGGATTCCCTTTGAGGTGCTGGATGTGCGCGAGGCCTTTTACCGCACCGTGGTGCAGGCCTTTCTGGAGGGCTACCGGGCGGGCCGCACCCCTAACCCCTGCCTGGTATGCAACCGCGAGCTCCGGTGGCAGGTGCTTCTGGCCTACGCCGACAAGATCGGCGCCCGGGCCCTGGTCACGGGTCACCACGCCCGCATCCAGTTCACCCCCGAGGGGCCCTGGCTGCTGCGGGGCCGCGACCGGGCCAAGGACCAGTCCTATGTGCTGAGCGTGCTCCGCAGGCCCCAGCTGGCCCGCACCTTCCTGCCCATCGGAGAACTCACCAAGGCCGAGGTTCGGCAACTCGCCGAAGATTGGCACCTGCCGGTGGCCCACCGGCCCGACAGCCAGGACCTGTGCTTTGTGGGCGGCGATTACCGGGGGTTCCTGCGCCGCCAGGCACCGGACACGGTACGGCCCGGCCCCATCGTGACGCCCGAGGGGCAGGTGGTGGGCACCCACGAGGGCCTGGCCTTTTATACCATTGGGCAGCGGCGCGGCCTGGGCGTGGCCACGGGGCAGCGCCTGTATGTGGTGGACAAGGACCCGGCCCGCAATCTGCTGGTGGTGGGGCCGGAGCAGGCGCGGTACCGGGAAGGCCTCCGGGCCGTGCAGGCCCACTGGCTCACGCCCGAACCGCCGAAAGAGGCCTTTGAGGCCGAGGTTCAGATCCGGTACACCACACGGGCCCGTCCCGCCCGGATCGTGCCCCGCGCCGACGGCACCTTTGAGGTCTGGTTCCAGGCGCCCGTGGCCGACATCACGCCGGGCCAGGCCGCCGTGGTGTACCAGGGCGACCGGGTGCTGGGCATGGGCATCATCGAGCGGGCTCTATAGGGTGATTCTGCGCCAGTAAACGTTGGGCGGCCGCGCCAGTTGGCGCGGCCGCCCAACAAATCCTGCGGTTTTTCGCCGGTTTCAGCCCTTCTTCTGCTGCTCCTCCTCAATGGCGGCCTGGGCTGCGGCCAGCCGGGCCACCGGCACCCGGTAGGGCGAGCAGGACACATAGTTCAGGCCCACCCGGTGGCAGAACTTCACCGAGGCCGGGTCGCCGCCGTGCTCGCCACAGATGCCCACCTTGAGGTCGGGCCGGGTGCTGCGGCCGCGTTCCACGCCGATCCGCACCAAGTCGCCCACGCCCTCCTGGTCCAGCACCTGGAAGGGATCGTCCTTGAGGATGCCCATCTCAATGTACCTGGGCAGGAACTTGCCGACATCGTCGCGGGAGAACCCGAAGGTGGTCTGCGTGAGGTCGTTGGTACCAAAGGAGAAGAACTGGGCCACCTTGGCGATCTGGTGGGCCGTGATGGCCGC
>WGAB01000229.1 GCA_015489295.1 Caldifarciminota bacterium | reverse complement strand
GTACTTTGACTTCACCCAGAAGGCGCATGTGCCCGAGGAGTTGCCCGAAGGGGTCATCGTTCTGGACTATCTCAAGGCCGAGGGCAGGGAGGTGCTGGCCAATCCGGAGGCCAGCCTGATCGACCTGGGCGACGGCGTCGCCCTGCTGGAGTTCCACACCAAGGCCAACGCCCTGGGCCCGGGCACCATCCAGATGATCTTTGACAGCCTGGACAAGGTGCGCACCGACTTTGACGCTCTGGTCATCGGCAACCGGGGCCGCCATTTCTCCGCGGGTGCCAACCTGGCCCTCATCCTGCAGGCCATTGCCGAGGAGGAATGGGAGGAACTGGACTTCATGGTGCGCCGATTCCAGCAGGCCGCCATGGCGCTCAAGTACTTTGAAAAGCCCGTGGTGGCGGCGCCCTTCGGCCGGGTGCTGGGCGGCGGCACCGAGATCACGATGCACACCCACCGGGCCCAGGCGGCCGCCGAAACCTACATGGGGCTCGTGGAGGTGGCCGTAGGCTTGCTGCCCGCCGGTGGCGGCACCAAGGAAACCCTGATCCGCTATACGGCCGACATCATGGCCCTGCCCGACGCCGATCCCTATCCCTTCCTGCGGGAGGCCCTGACCAACATCGGCATGGCCAAGGTGTCCATGAGCGCCTATGAAGCCAAGCAACTGCGGTACCTGAGGCCGGGCGACGGCGTGACCGTCAACGACGACTTCCTGCTGCACGACGCCAAACAGGTGGCTCTGGAAATGGTCCGCACGGGCTTTACGCCCCCGGTGCCCCGCAAGATCAAGGTCACGGGCGAATCCGGCTTCGCCTACCTCAAGATGCTCATTTACAACCTGCAGGAGGGCCGGCAAATCACCGAGCACGACGCTTACATCGTGACCCAGATCGCCCGGGTGCTCACCGGCGGCCCGGTGCCCTACGGCACCGAACTCTCGGAACAGGACCTCCTGGATCTGGAGCGCGAGGCCTTCCTGCGGCTCTGCGGCACCGAAAAGACCCAGCAGCGCATCATCCACATGCTCAACACGGGCAAGCCCCTGCGGAACTAAGGAGGTGATTGCCATGCGCAACGCCGTTCTGGCTTTTCCGGTAAGAACCCCGGTGGGTAAGGCGCCCCGGGGCAGTTTGAAGGACACCCGGCCCGACGAACTGGCGGCCCTGGTGATCCGCGAGGTGGTCCGCCGGTCGGGCATTGATCCCCAGGAAGGGGAGGATGTGATCCTGGGCTGCGCCTTCCCCGAAGCCGAACAGGGCATGAATGTGGCCCGGGTGGCCCTGATCCGGGCCGGCCTGCCGTACACCGTGCCGGGCATGACGGTGAACCGGTTCTGCGCCTCGGGCCTGCAGGCCATTGCCATTGCGGCCGAGCGGGTGATGGTCGGCGCCGCCGACCTCATCATTGCCGGTGGCGTGGAATCCATGAGCCGGGTGCCTATGGGCGGCTTCCGGTCGTCGCCCAATCCGCACCTGATGGAGCACTATCCCCAGCTGTACATGGCCATGGGGCTCACGGCCGAGCGGGTGGCCGAAAAGTACGGCATCTCGCGCGAAGACCAGGACCGGTTCGGCTATGAAAGCCACATGAAGGCAGCCCGGGCCATCCGCGAGGGGCGGTTCAAGGAGGAAACCGTGCCGGTCCACACCCGGGTGATCCGCCGCACCGAGGACGGCGACACCTACATTGAGGAGATCACCCTGGAGGTGGACGAGGGCGTGCGGTTTGACACCTCCTTAGAAAAGATGGCCCGGCTCAAGCCCGTGTTCAAGCAGGGCGGCACGGTAACCGCGGGCAACTCCTCGCAGATGTCCGACGGCGCCGCCGCCGTGCTGGTGATGTCTGAGGAAAAGGCCCGCAGCCTGGGCATTGAGCCCATGGCCTACTTCCGGGGGTACGCCGTGGCCGGTGTGCCGCCCGAGATCATGGGCATCGGGCCGGTGGAAGCGGTGCCTAAGGTGCTGAAACTCGCGGGCCTCACCCTGAAGGACATTGATCTGATTGAGCTCAACGAGGCCTTTGCTGCCCAGTCGCTGGCGGTCATCCGCGAGCTCAACCTGCCCTACGAAAAGGTGAATGTCAACGGCGGTGCCATCGCCCTGGGCCACCCCTTGGGCTGCACCGGTGCCAAGCTCACGGCGACCCTGCTCTACGAGATGAAGCGGCGTGACGCGACCCTTGGGCTTGTCACCATGTGCATCGGCGGCGGCATGGGTGCCGCCGGCGTGTTTGAACGCCGATAACAAGGAGGCCGTCATGGCACAGGAAACCCCGCTCTACAAAAAGGGTGGCGGCTTTCTCCTGGCCGAAACCCCGGCCGGGGAGATGTTTACACCGGAGGAGTTCTCCGAGGAACAGCGGATGTTCGCCCAGGCAGCCGACGAGTTCATGGAAAAGGAGGTGCTGCCCCACAACGACCGCATTGAGCAGCAGGACTTTGACCTGCTCCGCGACCTCATGAAGAAGGCCGGCGCCCTGGGGCTGTTGGCCGTGGACATACCGGAAAAGTACGGCGGCCTGGGCCTGGACAAGGTGTCGTCCATGCTCATCGCCGAGCGGATGGCCAAGCAGGGGTCCTTCAGCGTCACCTGGGGCGCGCACACCGGCATCGGCACCCTGCCCATCGTGTTCTTCGGCACCGAGGAACAGCGGCAAAAGTACCTGCCCGGCCTGGCCTCGGCCGAGATCATCGGCGCCTACGCCCTTACCGAGCCCGGGGCCGGTACCGATGCCATGAACATCAAAACCCGGGCCGTGCTCTCGGACGACGGCAAGTACTACATCCTGAACGGCAGCAAGCAGTTCATCACCAACGCGGCCATTGCCGACCTCTTCACGGTGTTCGCCAAGATTGACGGCGAAAAGTTCACGGCGTTCCTGGTGGAGCGCGACACGCCGGGCCTGGAACTCGGCGCCGAGGAAAAGAAACTGGGCATCAAGGGGTCCAGCACCCGGAGCCTGACCTTCACGAACCTGCGGGTGCCCGTGGAGAATGTGGTGGGCGAGATCGGCAAGGGGCACCACATCGCCTTCGGCATCCTGAACATCGGCCGGTACAAGTTGGGCGTGGGCGCCGTGGGCGCCGCCAAGGAAGCGCTGAAGGTGGCGGTCAACTATGCCAAGGAGCGGGTACAGTTCGGCCAGCCCATTGCCAACTTCGGCCTGATCCAGGAGAAACTGGCCCACATGGCCACCCGGATCTTCGTAACCGAAACCATGGCCTACCGGCTGGCGGGGCTCCTGGACGAGGCTATGGCCGGCCTGGATCCCCAGGCGCCCGATTACACGCAGAAATCCTGGAACGCCGTGGCCGAGTATGCCGTGGAGTGCTCCATGCTCAAGGTGTACGGCTCGGAAATGCTGGACTATGTGGTGGACGAAACCGTGCAGATCTTCGGGGGCTACGGCTACACCCAGGAGTATCCGGCCGAACGGTACTACCGCGATTCCCGCATCAACCGGATCTTTGAGGGCACCAACGAGATCAACCGCATTCTGATCCCGGGCATGTTGATGCGGCGGGCCCTGAAGGGCCAGCTCCCGCTGATCCCGGTGGCAGCCAAGACCGCCAAGGAAACCCTCACCCTCATGCCCACCATGATGCCGCGGCCCGAGGGACCGTTTTCCAACGAAAAGTTCGCCCTGGGCATGGCCAAGCGCATCGCCCTCACCCTGGCCGCCGTGGCCGCCGACAAGTTCAAGGAGAACATCCGCAACGAGCAGGAGGTGCTGGCCGGGCTCGCCGACATCGTAACCGAAGTGTATGCCATAGAGAGCATCCTGCTGCGCGCCTTGAAGTCGGGCGACGCCCTGATGGCCTCCATCGTGGAGATGTACACCTACGAGGCCATGAAGCGCATCGAACTCAGGGCCTACGAGATCCTGCCCTACATGAGCGAGGGCGATGAACTCCGCACCCTGCTTTCCACGGTGCGCAAACTGGTTCGGCCCTTTACGCCACCCAACCTGATCCAAAAAAGGAGGGAGATCGCCCGGAAGGTGATTGACCTGGGCCGGTATCCCTTCTAAAGCCAAGGAGGGCCACCATGGAACGGCCCTGGTACGCCCATTACGACCCGGGGGTGCCCCGGCACATCGACTATCCGGAGGTGCCCCTGCCGGACCTCGTGGAACGGGCCGCCCGCAAGTACCCGAACAACATCGCCTTTTCCTTTTTCGGTGTGGAGCAAACCTACCACGAGTTCATCGGCCAGGTGCACCGGTTCGCCGCCGCCCTGTACGATCTGGGTATCCGCAAGGGCGACCGCATTTCCCTGATGCTGCCGAACTCGCCCCAGTTCCTGATCGCCTTTTACGGTGCCCTCAAGATCGGGGCCACGGTGGTGCAAACCAATCCCCTGTACATGCCCTACGAACTGGGGCACATTTTGAACGACTCGGGGGCCGAAACCATCGTGGCGCTGCATGTGTTCCACCCCCGCATAGAGGCGGTGGTGAGCAAAACGCCGCTCCGCCGGATGATTTACACCTGCCTGGCCGAGTACCTGCCCTGGTGGATGAAACCCCTGTACCGCCTGCGGCTCCTCTTTAAGCGGCAGCCCGTGCGGGTGCCCCACGGCCCGGGCATCTACCACTTCCAGAAACTTCTAAGGGCTGCGCCGCCTCAGGCACCTAAGGTGGACATTGACCCGCGGGAGGATGTGGCCCTGTTCCAGTACACGGGCGGCACCACGGGCACACCCAAGGCCGCCATGCTCACCCACTTCAATCTCGTGGCCAACACCTACCAGACCATCACCTGGGACACCGCGATGGAAGAGGGCAAAGAGGTGGTAATGGGGGCCCTGCCCTTTTTCCATGTCTACGGCATGACCGTGGCCATGAACCTGGCACTGGTAAGCGGTGCCAAGCTCGTGCTGGTACCCAAGTTTGAGGTCAAACAGGTGGTCAAACTCCTGGAAAAGCACCGGGTGACCCTGTTCCCTGGGGCCCCCACCATGTACATTGCCGTGAACCACATGCCCGGTGTGGAAAAGTACGACCTTTCGTCCATCAAGGTGTGCATTTCGGGGTCGGCGCCCCTGCCCGTGAAGGTGAAGGAGGAGTTTGAGCGGCTCACCGGCGCCAAACTGGTGGAGGGCTACGGCCTTTCGGAGGCCTCGCCGGTGACCCACTGCAATCCCATCCTGGGGGTGAACAAGGCTGGTAGCATCGGCCTGCCGTTTCCGGACACCGACGCCAAAATCGTGGACCCCGAAACCGGCGAAAAGGAAATGCCCGTGGGCGAGGCTGGCGAACTGGTGGTCCGCGGCCCCCAGGTGATGAAGGGCTACTGGAACCGGCCCGAAGAAACCGCCATGACCCTGCGCAACGGCTGGCTGCACACCGGCGACATCGCCCGCATGGACGAAGAGGGGTACTTTTACATCGTGGACCGCAAGAAGGACATGATCCTGGCCTCGGGCTTCAACATCTATCCCCGCGAGGTGGAGGAGGTGCTGTTCCGGCACCCCAAGGTGAAGGAAGTGGCGGTGATCGGCGTGCCCCATCCGTACCGGGGCGAAACCGTGAAGGCCTTTGTGGTGCCCAAGGAGGGCGAAACCCTGACGGCCGAGGAGATCATCCAGTTCTGCCGCCAGAACATGGCCAAGTTCAAGTGCCCCACCGAGGTGGAGTTCCGCAAGGAACTGCCCAAAACCTTCGTGGGCAAGGTCCTGCGCCGGGTACTCCGGGAAGAGGAACTCAAGAAACGGCAGGCCAGCGAAGCGTAGCCGAAACCCTTTTCCGAAAGCCTCGCCCGATTCCCTGGCTCAGCCCAGCGCCAGGAGCAGCATGCTGCCCATCATGTAGAGC
>WGAB01000228.1 GCA_015489295.1 Caldifarciminota bacterium | reverse complement strand
GGGCTGCGGCAAAGGCCTCCCGATCCTCTAGGGGCTGGATCAAATGCAGCAGAGCCCGCAGGATCTCCTGGGGATGAGGGCGGCCGAACAACCCCTCCGACCTCAGGATCTCCAGTGCCCGGGAGGCCAGCCGGCGGAAGGTTTGCCCGATGTCCAGAAACACGCGGCGGGTCTTGCGGTCCAGATTCGTGCGGTCGACCACCACGTCCAGGCCCCGCGCCAGCGCGTGGATCACCGTGGCCCGCTCCTGCCGACGGTACAGGTCTACCAGGTGGCGCTGGTAATCGTAAAAGCTGAGCATCTGGATCAGGTCGTCCATGGACACCCGCACCAGCCGATAGGGGGCGGCTTTCCAAAGTTCTCGGGCGTAGGTGGTTTTGCCCGACCCGATAAAGCCTACCAGCAGGATAAGGCGCTGGGGATCCATTCCGGGCACCATTTTGGAGCCCGTCGGAAAGGAGCACAAGGGGTTACCGCAGGTGAAGGACCTTCCGGGTAAGGGTCGACTGGGGGGTCTGGATGCGGAGGAAGTACACGCCCGAGGGCAAGGGCCCTGGAGACCAGCGCAAAAGGTGGCGTCCGCCGGAGGCCAGGTACCACCGTCGGGTGGCCCGCCGGCGGCCCGTGCCGTCGTACAGCGCAAGGGTCACCCACCGGGGGGCAGGCACCTGCAGGGTAACCCCAAGAACCCCCTGGAAAGGCTGGGGCGCCACCGAGAGCACCAGAAGTTGGGGCATATCGACGGTGTTCCCTTGCGACCCATGCCGGGCCGGGGCCGGAGCATAGCCGGTATGCCGGGGATCGTGCTGGAACATGGGCCAGGCTGAGGCTTCGACGCCGTAAGGCAGGTCGAACACCAAGAGCCGCCCTGCGGTTAGCACCACGTATTCCAGAAGGCCATCGGTATCCAGGTCTGTGGCCACCGGTGTGGTGGCAAGATGGTCGTACACGGCCAGCGGAAACTCCGGCAGCGGGCCCTGGAGGTTCCAGCCCCGGAGGTAGCCCTCCGGGTCGTTGAAAAACAGTAGCTGGGGCCCGCCTACGACACCGCCGAAGTTCTGCCCCCGGGTGACGGCGGCCGAAAACAGGGTGTGTCCCAGGGTATCGTACACCACCACGCTGTCACCCCGGTTGAGGGCAAGGTCCAGGGTACCATCGCCGTTGAAGTCGATCAGGCTGGGCTGGGCGTACAGGCCGCCGTAGTACAGGAAGGCCTCCTTGGGGAACCCCGGGAACGGGGTGCCGTCGGCCCGGAGCCATTGAATTCGGCCGAGGTAAAGGCCACCGGCAGAAACAAAGGCCAGCGTGGGGGCACCGTTGATTTCGCCCACCACCACCGGGCTTCGGACCGGTGCGCCCAGGTTCAACGGAAACCCGGGGACCGGGTCGCCGCTCGGCTGGATCGCATACAACGACGCCGGGGAGGCTGCGGGTACCAGGATTTCCGGAAGGCCGTCGCCGGTGAGATCGGCCACGGCCGGGGTTCCGGTATCCCAGGAGGTGGCCCCCGTAGCCAGGACTTCCGGGGAAGTGCCCAGATAGGGGGTGCCGTCGTGCCGCCAGACGTACACCCGTCCCAGCAGGGTGTGGAGGATGATTTCTCCGAAGCCGTCGCCGTCCAGGTCGGCGATCACGGGCGAGGCGTAGGCGCCGGCCGTGCCGTCGGTACCGCCGCCGGGGTAGGGCTGGGGCCATCCTTCCATAGGGGTTCCGTCGGCGTGGAACACGTAAACCCGGTTGTCGAACATGCGCGGCGCCACCACCACTTCCGGCACCTGGTCCCCGTCCAGGTCACCCACGGCCGGAGCGTTCCAGATTTCCGGCTCGGTTTCCACCGGCCAGCCGGCCACCGGCGTGCCGTCGGCATGGTACGCGTACACCCGACCGAGTACGTCACCAAAAACGATTTCCAGCCCCGGATATTCGGGGTCCAGGTCTGCCACCACGGGATGATTGGACTCCTGGCCGATGCCCGAAGGGGCCGGAAACCCGGGATGGAGCAGGGGAAGGGCCACCCCCAGGGTTTCCGAGGGAAGCGAAAGATTGCCCGCCGAATCCACGGTTTCCACGAAGTACGCATAGGCGCCCGCGAGGTCGATGGGAGCATCCGTATAGTGGCCACCGGTCAGGGGCACCGGGGTTAACAGGCGGAAGGCCGTGTCTCCCGGAGCCCGCCGGAACACCCGGTACCGGCTCCCGGGCACGGTGGACCAGGTCAGGGTTAGGGTCTGCAGTTCCCGCAGGACATCCAGGCTGGACGGAGGGGACGGAACCCCGGGGATCCAGGTTTTTTCCAGCAGGAGCCGCGCACCCTGGAACACGGAGAGGTGAAACTGCGGAGGATGGTCCGGGTTTGCCAGGAAGGCCACCCCGAAGGCGACCTCCCGGGGCTGGGCATCGGCAGGGAGCACCGGCAACAGGACCTCGTCCGGCGGATCCACGGTGCCGGCCCCGTCGGCGGATTCCAGGCGAACCCGAAGGCTCTCGGCGTCGTCGTCCCCGGTGTTGACCAGGGCAGCATACAGGGTGCCCTCGGCCCCTGTGGACTGCCAGCGGAAGTGGGAAAAGGCTACCCGGTACCGGTGCAGCGAAAGGCGGAAGGTATCCACGGTTTCATGGAGTTCCGGCGGGGGTGCGTGCAGGGAGGCGTGCCACCGAAGCCGGAGGACCACCCGGGCCGTGCGTCGGGGCAGGTCCTGCCCCACCCAGAGGAGGGCCGGAGGCTCGAGTTCGAGTTCCTTGCCCGGCGGAAGGGCCTCGACCGTGGTCGTGGCGTGCAGCAGGCCCACCCAGGGGTCTGCCGATTCCCAGGATGCCGAGATCCTGTAGGCGGTGTCACGGCCGAAGTTCTGAAGGCGGGCCGAAAGCCGGAAGGTTTCGCCGGCATCCGGATCCTGGTCGCCGTCGCCCTGGATTTCCCGAAGGATCAGGGCCACGGGCCGAACATCCTGGGCTCCGGCAAGGACCGGAAGGGCATGGCGTTGCGGCAAATAGTCGCCGTGGCGGAGGGCGATCCAGAGGGTTCCCGGCGACCGGGGATGGACTTCCATCCGGAGGGTCCCCGAGACGTCCGTTAACCCCACGGCATAGGTCTCTGTTGCTTTGTAGGCCACCACCGTAACCCCGGGCACGGGTTCCCCGGTGGCGGCGTCCCGGACCTCTACGGTGAGGGTATGCAGACCGGGGGTCAGGTTCTGCGGTGTCCAGCGGACCTCCAGCCGACGGGGAGGGCGCTGCCAAAAGAGGAGAGCCGGGTCTCCCAAAAGGGTTTTGCCCAGGTAAAGGTACCGGATCACCGAATCCTGGGCCACCAGCGGCAGAGCGCCCACCTGGGAAAGGGCCGCGGCCCCGAAGGTAAGGTTGGGCACTTCGTACAGCACCTTGGCGAGCAGGGTATCGAACACCAGCTGGCTGGCCGGGATATCGAAGCGGGCGGTGCCGATGATGCCGATGGCACCCGCCTGAGGCACCATCAAAAGATAGGAGAGCACACCCAGGCGGTCCCATGCCCCGGCATCACACACCACGGCCTTCATCAGGGGAAGGTGGTGCTTGTTGGGCAGGCGCGTGAGGATCAGGTCCGCCCCCAGGGGCACGCCAGGGTTGTAATTGACGTAAAGGCTGTTGTAGTTTCCGTGGCCGTTGTAGTAGAAGAACCCCACCCCCTGGGCCAGAGCATCCAAAAAGTCGTCCAGGGTGTTATCGTGGGTATCGCTCTCGTAGAGTTTGAGGAACATGCGGTCGGAGGGTAGGTGCTGGGCGAAGTACTCGCAATACAGGGGGCCGTGGTTCAGCCCGATCAAGGTACCCAGGAGCAGGATGCGCTCGGGATCATCCACGGAGGTGCCCGTGGAATCGCCCCCGGGCATTTCCCGGTAGACCCGGACCTTGTCCAGGTAGTTCCAGGCGTCCTCCGGAAACCGGGCGGGCACCCGGCCCACCAGGAGTTCCGGTACCAGGTCCAGGCTATCCTCCGGCTCCCCGAACACGGCGTCGCCGTCGGCGTTCCAGGAGCCGTCCAGGCAGGCGTAATAAAGGTCGGAGGGTACCCAGTTTTCGATCGAGTCCGAGGAGAACCGTACATAGACGTATCGGGGCGGGACATCGTTGGCGCCGCCGCCAAGAAGCACATAACGGGTACCCCATTCCCGGTACGCGTCCCGCAGGAAGTTTCGGATTTTTTCCTGGGGATCGCTCCCCGGGTAGTGGTCATAAATCCAGGAAGTCACCCGCACCACCGTGGGCAACCCGTAGCGGGTGTGCCAGGCGGCCAGGCTGTCGAAGGGCTCCCGCAGGGCCTCAGAGGTCACGATCACGTAGGGCACAGGGCCGGTTGCGGTGGAGGGAAGGTCCGTTGGACCCGGAGGGCGGTATCGCCGGGCTACCGGCTGGGGGGATCGGGCAGAGGGCGAGGGGCCCAGGGTGCGGGACCACACGGCCTCGATGGGCTCCCGAAGCCCCGGCCAGGCCGGAGCGCTGGAGGACCCGGTGGTCATCCCCGCCAGGATCCCCAGGATCCATAGTGCCGTCATAGTGCGTTCACCGTTTCAGAGGGTATGGGGTGGAGAAAGGCCAATCAAGCGGGACACCCATTCCACATAGGCCCGTTTCTGGCGGTCCCAGGAGTGGATCTCCAGGAACCGGCGAGCATTCCGGGCCAGGGCTTGGGCAAGGTCAGGGGTCTGGGCCAGCCGAAGGGCCGCCTCGGCGAATCGTTCAGGGGTCACCGGAGGGTCCACAAAGAGCACCATGTCGTCTTGAAAGTAATGCTGGATGGCCCGGGTGCGCGTGGCAATCACGGGAAGCCCCAGGGCTACGTATTCCATGAGCTTCACCGGCAGGATGACCTCGTTGAACACGTCGGGCTTGAGGGGCACGATGCCAGCATTGGCCTGGCACAGCCTCGGCGGAAGTTCGGCCATGGGGAAGATGCCGCGATGGAACACCACCTGCTCCTCCAGGTGGTGTTCCCGGACGAACTCCTGAATAAAGTCGGCGGCATCGCCTTCACCGTACAGCACCAGCTGGATCCGGGGATCTTCCCGGCGCAGGATCTCCATCGCCCGAACAATCTGGTCCAGCCCCAGCCGGTACATGATGGAACCGTGGTACACGAGGCGAAAGCGGCCGTCGTCCCGACCAATCCGGGGGCAGGGTCGGAAAACCTCTGGGTCGGGCAGGTTCATGTATACAAAGAACTTCTCGGCAGGGAGCCCATGCCGCACCAGGGCATCGCGATGGGGTTCGGATACGGCCATTAGCCGGTGGGCCAGGGCCGCGGAGCCCCGCTCCACGAGTTTCAAAAGCCGGATCATGGGGGAGGTTTCCGCCCAGCCTTTGCGCGACATGAACATTTCCGGGGTGAGGTCATGGAAGTCCAGTACCGTTTTGGCACCCATGAGACGGGCAGGCAGGGCGGCGAGGATCAGAAAATCCGGCAGGGTGCTCACCTGGATCAGGTGGTACCGGCGTTTTCGATGCAGCCGGGTGGCGGTCACGAGGGCTCGCCAGGTGAAGTCGAGGTAGGCGCCCAGGTATTTCCAGAGGTTGCCCCGGGCCTTTTCCCGGGCCGTGAGCCGGTAGATGCGGACGCCGCGATACTCATCCACCACGGGTTCCTTGCCCTTTCGCAGGCACAGGACATCCACCTCAAACCCGGCGTCCACCAGGTTGTGGGCTTCGTTCTGCACGCGGTTCTCGGCATAGGGGTAGTACTCGTACACGATCATCAACACCCGGGGTGCCATGGGAAACCTCTCCAAATCGGGCCGAATTATACGCCGTGGAGCGTTTATACTACCAGGCCATGCAGCGAATTCGCCACTGGATCCATGCGTATCGGACCTGTAATCCGCCCGAGGGGAGCCAGCCCCTGGACCTCCTCACCCGGTTTCTGGTGATCACCCGGGTGTGCGTGATCTCCATGACCCTGACCTCGGCCTTCATTGGGGCCCTGCTGGCCCTCAGGGCCGGTGCCTTCGCCTGGGGCCCGTTCCTCTTGGTCCTGGTGGGGCTGGTGCTGGCCCATCTCACCAACAACCTGATCAACGACTGGCTGGACTACCGGTACGGCATGGATGCCCCCGACTATCCCCGGGCCCAGTATGCGCCCCATCCGATCCTGGCCGGCTGGATCTCCGAGCGGGGTCTGGTGGGCCTGATCCTGCTGTTCAACCTGATCGATCTCGGGATCCTGGGGGTGCTGACCCGGCTCCGGGGCTGGCCGGTGCTCGCCTTCGGCCTGGCCGGGTTCTTCTTGAGCGTGTTCTATGTGGCCCCGCCGCTCCGGTTCAAGTACCGAGGGCTCGGGGAACTCTCCGTGTTCCTGGTCTGGGGGCCGCTGATGATCGGTGGCACCTTTTATGTGCTCACGGGTAGCCTGCAGCCAGAGGTGGGCTGGGCGGCGGCCGCTTACGGCCTGCTCGTGACCACGGTGCTCATGGGCAAGCACCTGGACAAGTACGAAGAGGACCGGGCCCGGGGTATCCGAACCTTGCCGGTACTCCTGGGCCGGTCCCGGGCGTTACGCCTTCAACTGGGGTTGTTTGTGCTGTACTTCGGGGTGATGGCCGCAGCACTTCTCACGCGCACGCTCTTCTGGCCTGCCGTGCTCTCGCTCCTGGCCCTCCCCCGGCTCCGCACGGTACTTCAGATCCATCGCCAGCCCAGGCCCCAGGAACCCCCCGAGGACTGGCCCGTGTGGCCCCTGTGGTACGTGGGCTGGGCCTTCTGGTTCACCAAACGGGCCGGCGCCCTTCTCCTTTTGGGGCTCCTGCTGGAAGGGGTCTGGCCCTTCTGGGGCCGCTGAACTAAGCCTTCTGCAGCGCCTGGGCTCGTTCTTCGTTACCGATGCGCCGGTACGCTTCTATAGCCTGGCGCAGGTAAGAGGCGTTCCCGGTCCAGCGGTACAGGGTTTCCGCAACGGCCGCCACCTTGTCCAGCGCACCCGCGGTTTCCGCCCGCTCCAGGGCCCGTTGGGCCAGGGCCTGGGCCCCCTCCGCATCGCCCCGGAGCCCCAGCAGCTTGGCCTCGACATGGTCCACTTCCACCAGGTCCAGAAGCGACGCACTCTGGGATTCGTAGAAGTTCCGGGTTTCCGCCAGGAGTTCCTCGGCCTTCTCCAGATCCTTCCCTTCGTCCACCAGCACGTGGGCCAGGTTCAGGTAGAGGTCGTGCAGGAGGTTTTCAAAGTGGTGTTCCTGGGCCTTCTGGAGGGCTTCCTCCAGCACCCTCCGGGCCGCCTGGAACTCTCCCCGCTGCCGGTAAATTTCACTGAGGTTCAAACTGAGGAGAATTTCTCCTCGGGAACGTACAAGATCATCCCTCACGTTTTGGAGAGACTGCGAGGCGTGCTTCAGATACTCTTGGGCCTCCCGGAGGTGGCCCTGGAGGATCATGACCCCGGCCACGGAGTTCAGGGCGTAGCTCCACACGTCCGGGTTTTCCCGGGCGAAGGTGGCGTGCTTTTGCCGGAGCTCCTCCAGGCTCTGGAGGAGCAGGGTGCGGCCTTTCTTCACCTCTCCCCGGTGGGCCAGGATCCCGGCCCAAACGTTGGCGAGGTTGAGCCGGTCGCGGTCGTCGGTGGCCCGCGGCCGGGCCCATTCCATCAGCGAGAGAGCGCGCTCCCAGTTCCCCTGGAGCATGGCGATGCGGGCGAGGTGGAGGGCGGCCCTGAAGGCGAAGGGGCTGCTTCCGTCTTCCTCGATGCAGTGCTCTAAGGCAACGACGGCTTCCCGGTAGAGCCCGGCGTTCCGCAGGGCAAGGCCCATCCAATACCACACCTCCGTGGGTTCGCGGGCCTTGCCCATTTGCGCCAGGGCCTTGCCCAGCTGCTCCAGAATGTTGGGATTGAACTTAGTGAAAAGCACGATCCTGGAGGAGGATCACCAGTAGTCCGGAATTTCGCCGATAATGACCTTTGTGAGTTCCATGTAATCGCCTTCGGCCTCGATGTACGTGTCGGTGATGGTCACATTGCCGTCGACCTCCTCCCAGGCCTGCACCACGTCGTTCCACACCGCCATGGTGGCGCTATCCGAGTTGAAGGGGCTCCGGCTGATGTACATGTGCAGGTGGTAGTCGTCCAGCAGCTGGGTGCCCTCGGGGTCCAGGTACACCTCGGTTTGGGTGGGATCCGGCACGGTCATGGTCACGGTCATGTTTTCCGGCAGGGTGTTGGGATAGATGGTGAGGGTGTACTGGAAGTGCACGCCTTCTTCGTAGAAGTCCAGGGTAAAGGTGCCGCCCTCGCTGGCCCGCACGTACCAGGACTCGCTGTGGCTCTCCAGCAGCGTGGAGCTCTCCAGCACCTTGAGGGGCTTCAGATTCTTAAAGTACCGGCGGGTTTGTACCCATTCCTTCTGGCTCTGACACCCGGCCAGAAAGGCCAGGGTGACGAGGCCAACCAGCACAACGGTCCAACGCTTCATGGTTGTACCTCCTTTTTGGGGTTTTTCACCCTACGTTGCGGTCCATCCTATGCTCAGGGAACACTTCCGAGATACGATCGAGATAGATCCCCCACCGTTCCACCCCTCCGCCTATTGGGGTGTCGAAGCTTCCTCTTTCTTGGGTTTGGGTTTGTACACCCGCTTCAGTTCCTCCATGAGTTTGCTCAAATTTTCAATCAGCTGGGGTTCATGGGAAAAACGGCGGGCAACCACCAGGGCAGCCTCCAGCATCTGGTACGCCCGTTTCAAATCCCCCAGTTTCCGGTACAGGTGGTACAGCCGCTGAAGGGCCTCCACCCGGTCCCGGTGGAACTTGGCAGCGGCAGCGGCGTTATAGGCCTCCCGCGCATAGGCCAGGCTGTCCTGGAGGTTCCGTTCCCGTTCCATGAGTTCGGAGAGGGTCGTGTCGATTCGATACAAAAGGTAGGGGTAGTTTTCCCGCGTGAACTGCCGGGCCAGTTGCAGGGTTTTCAGAGCCTGTTGTTTTTTCCCCTGCTGCCAGGCCCAGAGCCCCTGGGCTTCCATGATGCGGATCCGCCCGTGTTCCAGGGTGTCGGGGCGATGATCCCGCTCGTAGAGCCGGCGTGCAATGAAGAGCATTCTCTGGGCTTTCTCAAATTGCTCCTCGCGGATCAGGTGCAGGGCAATGGAAACCGCAATATCCCCTCCCAGCCGATAATCGCCGAAGCGATGGGCAAATTCCATCGCTTTTTTCAGCACCTCCAGGGGTGGATCACCCGCCATGGTTCAATTATTCCCTGGAAAAACAAACTTGTCAAGTCCAGGAAAAATTACGGCACGAGGGGCATGTTCAGGCGTCTTCTCCGGAGGCCGGGCGGAGGGACGCCGGTGGGGGAACCTCCACGATGGCCCCGCGTTCCTCGAGGAATCTTAAAAGATCGCGGTACAGGGGATCCTGCCGGAGGGTGGTTCGGTCTCCCACAAGGACCAGTTTCCGGCGGGCGCGGGTGAGGGCCACGTTCAGCCGCCGCTGGTCGCGGAGGAACCCGATTTCGCCCTGCGGATTGGAGCGCACCAGGGAAAGGAAGATCACCTCCTTTTCCCGCCCCTGGAAGCCGTCCACGGTTTTGACCTCCACATCCTCGGGCAGAAGGCCCCGAAGGAGCTTCACTTGGTCTTCGTAGGGCGCAATGACCCCCACCTGCTCGGGGGCGAGGCCGTGCTTCAAAAGGGTATCCACCCAGGTCTGGATCCAGAGGGCCTGGCCCAGGTTCTCGCGGGAGGTGCTGCCCCTGCGCTGGCGTTCCGGTGCCCCGGACACGTGCACGAACACCAGCGGACGGTCGTTGAGCACCGGATGGTCGGAAAGCGGGGTGTCCAGCAATTGGGACAGGCGCAGGTGCTCCAGGCCGGGGGCCGCGCGCAGTCGGCCGCCGTAAAACCGCCGGTTGGAGAACTCCATGAGATCCGGGTGCATGCGGTACTGCACCTGGAGCAGTTCAGAGGCCTGGGGGTACAGGGTGATCCAGCGTTCAAAGAGGGTGAACCCCAGGCCCAGGGCGTCGGCCTCCTGGGAAAGAACGGTGGGCGGGAGCTGGCGGTGGTCGCCGGCCAGCACCACCCGCGGGGCCTTGAGCAGGGGGATCAGGGTGGCGGGTTCCGTGGCCTGGGTGGCCTCGTCGATGACCACAAGATCGAAGGTTTCCTGTTCCAGGTATTCCGAGCCTGCTCCGGAACAGGTGGCGAACACCACAGCGGCCCGGCCAATCAGGTCTTTGACGATCCGGTCGGTCTCCTTCTGGGCGGATTCCCGGAGTGCCCGGATCTGCTGTTCCAGTTCTACCCACCGGGCCATGCGGCGCATTTCTTCGCGGGAGATGCCGCGGCTTCCTTTGAAGTGACGGCCGTATCGGAGGATTTGCTCATAGGTGAGGCCCCGTCGACGGGCCGGCGTGGGCCGGGGGTAGGATTCCTGAAGCTGACGCAGTTCCTCGATGCGTTTCCAATGGGCCCGGACCAGGCCGTAGCGTGGATGACGTTCCACCTGCAGATCCAGGCTTTGCTCCCGCAGGGCTGGAAGCATCTTGGCCGGGTGGCCGATACGCACCAGCGGGATATCGCGGGCCAGAGCACCCTCGGCCAGGTTGTCCACCGCGATGTTGCTGTCGGCGGTGGCCAGAACCCGGAGCCCCTGGTCCACCGCCAGTCGTAAAACCTCTGCCAGGGTGGTGGTTTTCCCGGTGCCGAAGGGGCCATGGATCAGAAAAAGGGGCCAGGATCCCAGGGCCTTTTCCACGGCCTCCCGTTGGGAAGCGTTGAGGCTCCCGGCCACGGGCAACGCGAGGCTCTGGATCCGCGGGGCCTTGTGGCCCAGAAGCACCGGGAGGTCGAAGGCCCCGAGCTCCAGATTGCGCAATGCCTGGGCCATGCGGCGGAAGGTGATGTCGTTCACATAGAGGTCCAGCCGAACCTGCCGCCAGGCCCGGGGCAGGCGCTGATCCAGTACCAGCTGGAAGGTGTGGCGCGTACGTTCCAGCACCACCCCGGGGATACCGTCCCTGAGGGGATGCCGGAGGGACACCAGTACCATGTCGCCGGGGCCGATCTCCGTCTCAAAGGGATCCGCGCGCCACAGGGTGTAGAGCCGACGGCCGCCGATCCAGGGCCCCCGGTCGGTGGGCTTGAGTTTGAGCACGGCATGGCCGATCTTCTCCCGTTCGGGCCCGGAGAGGCTCCGCATTTCCCTCTCCATGGCCTCCATCTCTTCCCGACGTTCCAGTTCCAGCAGCCGGAAAAAGTGCTCCCGATAGTGGTCAGGATGCTCGAACCGGAGGGGTGGCCTGGGGATGCCCACGGGACCGTTAAGTCTCGATCTTGATCAGGGTCCCCGGCGGAAGATCTCGGGTGACCGCGTAGCCCAGGGGAAGCACCACCCGATCGCCGATTTCCACCCGATTGATGACGGTCACCCCGGCACTGAGGATGCAGAAGCTGCCGATTTTGACGCTGCCCGAGGTCACCACGCCGGGGGCGATGAGGTTTCCGTCGCCCACGATGTTGTGGTGCCCGATTTTGGCGCCGTAGGAGATCAGGTTGTCGTGGCCGATGCGGGTGGAGGCACCGATGTACACCTGGCCACCGATGATGTTGCCCTCGCCGAGCTTGACGCCCCGCCGGATCTCCGCCGAGCGGGCAATGGCGTTGGTGAACCGTAGGCCGTGCTCCTTGTAGTGGGTGAAAATCTCATGGCGGAGCTGCATGGTTCGGAGGTTGGCCCCGATGGAAAGGATCACCGTGTCGTAGGCACCCCGATCGAACTTTTGGGGAAACTCCCAAACACTGTGGAAAATCACGGGCAGGTTCAGCAGGGGGAACTCCGTGACCTTATCGTCCACCAGCCCCACGATGACCTTGTCGGGGTCGTCGGCCAGAATGTCGACCACCACCTCGGCGCCCCGGCCAGCGCCGATGACCACCACGCGTTCCAGATCGTATTTGAACCGGGGCGTGGGGCGGGCGATTTCTTTGAATCCCTTTTGCTTCTGCTCGTAGAAGGCCACCACGTCCTTCTCGAGGATCAGGCCCTCTTTGGGGATCTGGGAGAGGTCGATGCCCAGTTCCCGGGCCCGCTCCACGGCCCTTCGGGTGGCCCGTACCTGTGGGGCTTCGGCCTCACGGGGTTCCCGGGCGGAGGTCTGGAGGGCCTGATCCAGGTCTTCCTTGCGTTCAAACACGCGGGCCACCACGGTGCCGAAGGGGTGCACCTCCCCCTCCTGGACCAGGATCTGCACATAGCCATCCCTCGGGCTTTCCAGGGTTTCTGCAGCCTTGGTGGTTTCCACTTCCACGAGGGGTTGGCCCTTGCGTACGGCGTCGCCCGTTTTCACGAGCACCGCCTTGATGGTGGCCTCGGTTTCGTTAACATCGATTCGGGGCAAGCGAACCTCTTCGACCATGGTTCCTCCTTATGACCGGGGTTTGAACTCTTCGGCAGGATCCGGAAAGGGGGCGGCCTCGGCCCGCCGAAAGGCGTCTTCCACCAGGTGTCGTACCCGTTGTTCGATCTCCTGGACGAGGTCCTCGGGCAGGGCCCGGCGGGCCCGCTTCAGGGGATCGTGTTCCCGCCAGTAGGCCTCCAGTTCAGGCACCACGTACTCGCGCTTGTCGCTCTTGGAATGACCGCAAAAGCGGTAGGTTTCAAATTCTACAAACACCGGCGTTCGTTCCCGGCGAACGCGCTGGTAAATTTCACCGAAGAACCGATGGACCTCCAGCACGTCCAGGGCCCGGTGCCGGTGGTACGGAAGGCCGAACCCCCGCACGCGGCCCTCAAAGGTGCCGCTGGTGACCCTGCGGGTCACGGTGCTCATGGCATAGTGGTTGTTTTCCAGCACGAAGATGTTGGGGGTTTGCAGCACCCCGGCCAGGTTCAGGGCCTCCAGGGTGTGGCCCTCGTTCATGCCGCCGTCGCCCAGGAAGCTGATGACCACTCCGGGCTCCTGTTTCAGTTTTTTGGCCAGGGCGATGCCCACGGCCGAGGGCAGCATGCCGCCGGTGATGCCGTTGGTCAAAAAGTTTCCGTAGGCGATGTGCTGGCTGGCTCCACGGCCGTGGATCACGCCGGTTTTCTTGCCCATGAGTTCCGAAGCCAGTTCAAACACCATGCCGGTAAGGGCGAGGAAGTGGCCGTGGCTCCGATGGGTGCCGGTCACGAAGTCCTTCTCCAGGTGAACATGGCTCAAAACCCCCACGGCCACAGCCTCCTGGCCGATGCTTCCATGGGTGGTGCCCCGCATCGCGCCGCGGGCGAAGTAGGCCTCCACGGTTTCCTCAAAGGTGCGGATCAGGAACATCTTTTCGTAGAAACGCGCCAGGAGATCCAGGTTCATGCAGCACCCCCTTCTACCAGGGCCAGGGTTTCGGCTACGATGCGGTCGGCCTTGGGCAGCACGAAGTTCTCCAGGGGTTCGGAGGCGGGAATGTAGTGGTCTCGGGCGCCGATGGCCAGGCTTCGCAGGCCACCCAGATGCTGGATCCGGTACGCCACGTCCCGGGCCCAGCCGAAGTTGACCCAGCCTTCTTCCACCACCACTGCCACCCGGCCCCGGAGGGCGCGGACCAGGGTGGGCGCTGGAAAGTGGGAGAGATCGGAGAGCACCAGGGTTTCCGAGATCACCTCGTGTTCGTAGATCAGCGTTTCCTGGGCGGTGATCACCTCCTGCAGGACGCCGCCGTAGGTGACAAAGGACACCTCCGGGGTTTCGCCCGGCAGGCTCAGCCGCTGGATCGGGAAGGGTCCGTCCGCCGCCGTTTCCACCTCCAGAAGATCACGAACCCGGGACCCGGGCGGGGTGACCGCGCGGGCGTAGTCCAGTTTGTTCTCGACAAAGATCACGGGCTGCCCCAGGTGGATGCTGGTGATCAGGAGCTCGCCGGGGTTCAGCAGCACGTTGGGGGCCACTACCCGGAGCCCCGGGATTCCCAGGAACAGGCGTTCCAGGGATTGGGAATGGGTGGCGCCGTACCCCCGGTATCCGCCCGAGGGGGTCCGGAGCACAAAGTGCAGCGGGCGGTCGTACATTTCATAGAACTTGGCCAGGTGGTTGATCACCTGGTCGGCCACCAGGGTGACGAAGTCGCCGAACATGATTTCCACGATGGGCTTGAGGCCGGCCAGGGCCATGCCAATGCCCACGCCGGTATACCCCTGTTCGGACATGGGCATGTTCAGAAGCCTGCCCGGGAACTTCGCGGAAAGCCCCTTGGTGACCTTGAAGGCCCCGCCGTAGGGCTCCTCGATGTCCTCGCCCAGGAGGTAGACGGTGGGATCGGTGGTCAGCAGGTGTTCCAGGGCTTCCCTCAGGTGTTCGATGTACCGCATGGTGCCTAATTCTAAGCCCTGCAGAAGGAGGTCGCCGGGCGGCAGGCGCCGTTGTTCGCGGACACCGGTCGGCATAGAATAGCACCGTGATGAAGACCGTAGCCGAGCTTCGCAAGGAGGTGCAGGGGATTCGGCGTCGGCTGGATGCCCTGGTCAAGCGGCTGTCCGAGTACGAACGGGCCCAGAAGGCTGGCCGCGACCCCTTTGCCCAGGAGCGGTTGCTGCAAAAGATCGAGAAGGCGGCCCGGGAAGCCCCCCTTCCTCCGCAACTTCAGGAAGCCCTATCGCGCTGGGCGCGGTACGAATCCACGCTGCTGCAGGAGCAGCGACGGACCTATCAGCTCCGGTTCGTGCGGGAACTGCAGCAGCAATTGGCCGTTCTGGGGCTGCAGCTGGAGGGAAACCTGCCCCATCTTTACGTGGGGCTGTACCAGATTGTGCCGTCCTTTGAGCAGGGAACCGTGAAGGTCTCCTGGGGGCCGGAGCCCGTGGCCACCCTTCGGAGTCTGGACCCCGGAAAGGTGGCCCAGGCCGTGAAAAGCCATGAAAAAAGCCTGAATCGCCCCTTTGTGGCCGAGGAGTTCTTTGCCCTGTTGCAGAAGGCCTATCGCCGGGCCCGGCAGGAGGCCGGCGGCCTGGATCCCCGGGTGCCGCTGCCCCTGGTCCATCGGCACCTGATCCTGCTGATGCAGCCCGCGTCCTTCTGGCGCAACCCTACCCGGTCCAGGTTCCAGGAGTATCCCCGGAGCCATTTCGCCTATGACCTGTACCGGCTTCGCCAGTCTTCCCTGGGGAACCGGGTGCGGCTCTATGTGGCCACCTTTGACCAAACCCGGGACCCCTCCCAGGCCCTTTACGTGCCCGACAGTCCCCGGCGGGGAACCCGGTACGCTTACATCAGCCTGGAGGAGAACCATGCTCACCAAGCGTGAGGCCCGCCAGATCCTGCATCCCTTGGCCGAAACCGGCACGCCCTCAGAGTTCGGCCTGGAACACTATACCGTGGGGCTGGACCCCTTCCTGAAGGTCATCGAGGAGGAGTACCTGTCGGACTACATCCGGGCCGGGGGCTCGGCCTTCAAGCTGGTGGTGGGCTCCTACGGGGGCGGCAAAACCCACTTTCTGTACGTGGTGCGCAACCTGGCCTGGCGCCTGGGCTATGCCACGAGCTACGTGCCCCTTTCGCCAACGGAGTGCCCCTTCAGTCGGCTGGACCTGGTGTACCGGGTGGTGATGGCCAACCTGACCCCTCCCTACGATCCCCAGCACGCCCCCACCACCTACCACCGGGGGATCGATGCTTTCCTGCACCACTGGTTTGCCACCAAGCGGCCCCTGCTGGACACCGAAGAAAAACTGCGGGTGTACCTGGAGGGCATCACCGGCCTGGAGAGCACGAGCTTTGCCCGGGCGGTGCGCCTGGCCTTTGAGGCCCTGTACCGCGAGGATTCCGAAACCTACGAACTGGCCGTGCAGTGGCTCAAGGGCGAAGACCTGGAACGGGAAGCCCGGAACCGCCTGGGCATCACCGAGCGCCTGGACCGCACCACCGCCCTGCGCATGCTGCGCAGCCTGGCCCAGTGGGTTCGGAGCATCGGCTACACCGGCCTGGTGCTCCTCTTTGATGAGGCCGAACGGGGCCTGAGCATCGCCTCGGCGCGCGATAAACGGGTCGCCCTGGACAACCTCCGGCAGATGATCGACGAAACCGGCAACGTTCGGTTCCCCGGGGTAATGATCTTCTATGCCGTGCCCGATGTGCGGGCCCTCCTGGACGAGCGCCTGGAAACCTACGAGGCCCTGCGGCAGCGGCTCACCGGTGCCCTGAAGGCCACCAATCCCTCGGGGGTGCGGATCGATCTGGAACACCTGGGGATCGACCCGCTGGTTTTCCTGACCCAGCTGGGCGAGAAGCTGGCCCGGCTGTACGAGGTGGCCTACGAGATCACCTTCGACCCCGAGGTGCTGTCCAAAACCATCGCCCTGTTTGCCCAGGAGGCGGTGCAGTTTCGCCATGCCGACATCGGGTACCGCCGGGTGTTCGTCAAGGGAATCCTGCAGGCCTTCCACAAGCTGCGGCTGGAGGGCCAGCGGACGCCCTCCCGGGCTGAGGTTCAGCAGATGCTGATGGACGAGGTGCGGGCCCTGGAGGAGCAGGCCCTGGAAGAGGCCGATCTGGAAGAGTTTTGATGCGGGTGCGCCATCCCCTCTTTGGCGAAGGCACGGTGCTCCGACAGCGCTGGTGGGGCACCGAGTACTTCGTGGCCTTCGACGGGGGCCTGAGCCTGTGGGTGCGGGCCTCCGAGGTGGAACCCCTGCAGAAACGCCCGGTACCGTCCTCCACACCGGCACCTCAGGAACGCATCCGGGTCCAGATCCAGCGGGGCGGCGACCTGGAGGCGCGGCGAATGATCGAGGCCTTCAAGCTGGGCATCGTGCCCCAGCATGCTGTGCAAACCTTCACCTTCGGCCGGGATGCCGAGATCAAAACCTTCCATCAAGCCCTCGAGGTGTTCGAGGACCGCGGAGGCGCCGTGATCCTGGTGGAAGGCGAGTACGGGAGCGGCAAAACCCATCTCCTGAACTTCTTTGGCCATGAAGCCCTGGAACGCGGGTTTGCCGTGGCCCGGGCCGAACTCCATCCCTTTATGGCCACCCGACCCAAACGCATCTGGTGGGAACTCTGCCGCAGTTTCCAGGTGGTCCACCAGGGGCAACCCTACACCTGCCGGGAATGGGTGGCCACCTTTCTGCCCGAGGCCGAACTGCCCCACAAACACCCGTTTTTGACCCCCTTCCAGCGGGCCTGGCGACGGGGGCGCGACCGGGACCTGCTCCTGGACTGGCTGCTTGGAGAAACCCTCGACCGGTCTTACCTCGATGCCCTGCGTTACTGGCACCTGCCCGTGCTCCTGGACCACTCTTCGGCGATCGACATTTACATCAACCTGCTGAATTCCCTGGCCTTCCTGCTGCGGCAGCAGGGGCATCCTGGCCTCATGGTCCTCCTGGACGAGGCCGAGGGCCTGTTCCACGCCTACTTTTACGAGTACCAGCGGTGGCCCATGGCCCTGGCCTTTCTTCGGGGTCTGATCCATGCCTCCCGGGGCGGCCCCGACCTCACCCGGCTGGACCTGGTTCGGGAGGAGCCCCGCACCCCCGACGGCATCCCGTATCCGGCCGGTCGGCTGGACCGCCTGGGCCTGGTCCACTCCGGGGTGCGGCCGGTGCCGTACCTCTATACCCTGCCCTCGGGTCTGTTTTCGGTGGTGGCCTTCACGCCCCTTTTTCGGAGCGCTTACGAGGATCTCAAGGACCGGGTGGGGCGGGAATGGGTGCTGGAACTGCGCCCGCTGGACCGCGCCACCTTTGCCCGGATTTTCGACGTCACCCTTCAGTTGTACCGCCGGGCCTTCCCCGGGTTCCAGCCCGAGGAGGTGACCCTGCGGCGGTTCCGCAGCTGGTTCGTGGAAACCTTTTCGCGCCACGGCATCCGCATCTTCCTGGAGAACCTGGTGCATGCCCTGGACCTGTATCGCCATTACGGCACCCTGCCCACCGAGGAACTCACGGTCCTGTAGCGCT
>WGAB01000227.1 GCA_015489295.1 Caldifarciminota bacterium | reverse complement strand
GCGGAACATCCGGGTGATCGGCATCTGCCTGAACCCGGCCGGCATCGGCCTGGGCCTGGAGGGCATCCAGAAGGTGGCCAAGGAGCTCCACAAGCAGTACGGCACCGACTATGTGTACCTGGGCTTCAAGCCCAACCTGGGCGCCACCATGCTGGGCCTGGGTGAGGATGTGCACAAGGTGTTCCCCACCGACTACTACGGCACGCCCATTGACTCGCTGCCGCTGTTTCGCAATGTGCGCAACTACAACGACATCGCGCTGGTGGTGTCCTTTTCCGGGGCGAGCCACCCGGCCCTGTGGGTGGGATACGCCAACGCCCGCTACGGCCAGAAGATCGCCGCCGGAGTCACCGGTGTGATGGCCGCCGACTACTACCCCTACCTGCAAACCGGCCAGTTCGTGGGGATGCTGGCGGGCATGAAGGGCGCCGCCGAGTACGAGTACCTGGTGGAAAAACTCTTCCGCGAAAAGGGCCTGCCCACGCCGCCCCCCTTCGCCATCCGCGGCATGGACTCCATTTCCATCGCCCACCTGCTCATCATCGTGCTCGTGATCATCGGCAACATCGGCTATTTCATGGAACGGAAGCAAAAGGGAGCGTAAGCCATGCATCTTTCCACGGATCCCTGGGTTTGGGTTGCGGCCATTCTGTCGCTGTTTATCTTCTCGTTCCTGTACAAGGACAACCCGCTGTATAAGTTCGCCGAGCACCTGCTGGTGGGCATCTCCGCGGGCTACTACCTGGCTCTGTACTGGCACAACGGCATGTACCCCAACATCATCGCCCATGTAAAGGACGGCAACCTGTGGTACCTGTTCCCGCTGTTCCTGGGGCTCTTGTACTTCGCCATCTTCGTGCCCAAGTACGCGTACCTGATCCGCTGGCCCATCGCCTTCCTGCTGGGTGCGGGCTCGGGCATTGCGATCCCGGCCACCTTCCAGGCCAGCATCTACAAGCAGCTGGAGGGCACCCTGCTGAACCCGCTGAATACCTATCCCTCGGCGCTTGCCATCTTCAACGCCCTGCTCATCTTCTTCGGCGTGCTGCTGGTGCTCACCTACTTCTTCTTTTCCAAGGAACACAAGGGGGTGCTGGGCGCCACCAGCCGCGTGGGCATCTGGATCCTGATGATCGGCTTCGGTGCGTCCTTCGGCTACACGGTGATGGCCCGTGTGTCGCTGTTGATCGGGCGGTTGCACTTCCTGCTGGGCACCTGGCTGGGGCTGTTGCGGTTCTGAGAAATCGGACAAAACGGGATATACTTTAGCCCTTTCCGAACCCAGCCGAAAAAGGAGGCAGAACCATGACGCTCTTTGTGCCGCACTTGAAGACCGAGGGAGAGCCCCAGAAGTACGACTTCATCGTGATCGGGGGCGGCCCCGCCGGCCTGGAGGCCGCCATCTACGCCACCCGGGCAGGCCTCAAAACCCTGGTGCTGGAAAAGAACATCGCCGGGGGCCTGGTGGACGAGAACCCGCTGGTGGAAAACTACCTGGGGTTTAAGAGCATCAAGGGCTCGGACCTGGCCCGCACCTTCAAGGAGCACGCCCTGGAGTACGCCGAAATCCACGAGATGGAGGCCGTAAAAGAGGTCCGGGCCGAGGGCGAGCAGTACCGGGTGATCACGGAGGTGGGCGAGTACCTGGCCGATGCCATCCTCTTTGCCACCGGCACCACCCACAAACACCTGGGGATTCCGGGCGAAAAGGAGTACTACGGCAAGGGCGTGTCCTACTGCGTCACCTGCGACGGCTACATCTTCAAGGACAAGCGGGTGGCCATCATCGGCGGGGGCAACTCCGGCGCCATCGCCGCCATCACCATGAAGGAGATCAGCCCTGAGGTCACGGTGATTGAGTTCATGGACCGCTGGATGTGCGAGGACTCGTACCGCAAGAAGATTGAGGAACTCGGCATCCGGTACCTCATGAACCACATGGCCACCGAGATCCTGGGCGACGGCACCAAGGTGACGGCCATCCGGATCAAGAACCGCGCCACCGGCGAGGAGCAGGAGATGCCGGTGGACGGCGTGTTCATCTATGTGGGTCTCGTGCCCCAAACCGAGGTGGCCCAGAAGCTCGGGGTCAAGACCGACGAAAAGGGCTATGTGATCGCCGACCGGTACCAGCGCACGAACCTGCCCCGGGTGTACGCGGCAGGCGACATCGTGTCGGGCAACTTCGCCCAGATCGCCGTGGCCGTGGGGCAGGGCGCGGTGGCGGCACTGGCTGCCTACGAGGACCTTCGCCTGAAGTAGCCACCCGCTCAAAACCGGAGGGCTGCCATGTCCTTCTGGACCTGGTTCTGGGTGGTGGGAACCTGGGTGTTCTTCCTGGTTCTCACCGTAGTCTACTACTGGCTGGAGGGAGGAGGGGAGGCCCATGAATAGCATCCTCGCCGGCCTGATCGGCTATCTCGTGGTGGTGCTCATCATCGGGTTCGTCACCTACCGGTTCATGGGCACCCTGGACGACTTCCTGCTGGGCGGCCGCCGCCTGGGCGCCATGCTCATCGCCTTCTCCGAACGGGCCTCCGGCGAAAGCGCCTGGTTCCTGCTGGGCCTGCCCGGCCTCGCCTTCGTCAGCGGCTTCTCGGCCTACTGGACCGTGATCGGGTGCGCCGCCGGCATCTTCCTGACCTGGACCCTGATCGCCAAACGCCTGCGGGTGCAAACCGGCCGGTTCGGGGCCCTCACGATCCCGGACTACCTGGAAGCCCGGTTCCAGGACACAAGCCATGTGCTCCGTATCGTGGCCACCCTCATCATCCTGGTGTTCTACACCGTGTACCTGGGGGCCCAGTTCATCGGCGCCGGCAAGGTGCTGGACGCCACCTTCGGCCTGGACCCCCGCACCGGCATGATCCTGGGGGCCGCCGTCGTGATGTTCTACACCTTCATGGGCGGCTTCCTGGCCGTGGTGTGGACCGACCTGGTGCAGGGGCTCCTGATGGTGTTCGTGGCCGTGGTGCTGCCCATTTTGGGGATCATGGAGGCCGGGGGCTGGCACACCGTGGTGCAGAACCTCCAGAATCTGAACCCGGCGCTTCTGGACATCGGCGGCGGCCAAACCGGCCGGGCGCTGATCCTGGGCCTCGTGATCGGAAGCCTGGGCATCGGCCTGGGCTACATGGGGCAGCCGCACCTGCTGGTGCGGTACATGGCCATCAAATCGCCCCGGGAGATCCGGCGCGGCGTGCTGGTGGCCATGCTCTGGGTGCTCCTGGCCTACTGGGGCGCCGCCCTTATCGGCATTGTGGGCGTGGCGTACCTGGGGCCCCACGGCGTGGCCGATCCCGAACACCTCATGCCCCACCTGGCCCGGGTGCTCTTCCCCGGCTGGTTCGCGGGCATCGTGATCTCCGGCGCCATCGCGGCCATGATGTCCACCGCCGACTCCCAGTTGCTCGTGGTCACCTCGGCCGTGGTGGAGGACATTTACCGGAAACTGTTCAACAGCGAAGCCGCGCAGCAGACCCTGGTGGTGCTCTCGCGGGTGGTCACCGTGGTGGTCACTCTGCTGGCCTTAGTGCTGGCCATTTACGCCAAGCAGTTGATTTACTGGCTCGTGCTGTATGCCTGGGCCGGACTGGGCGCCAGTTTCGGGCCTGCCATCCTGCTTTCCCTGTGGTGGAAACGCACCACCCGCGCCGGGGTGCTGGCCGGGCTCATCACCGGCACCGTGGTCACCCTGATCTGGTACAATGTGCCGGCCCTGAAGGCCATCGTGTACGAACTGGTGCCGGCGTTCCTGGCCAGCTTGCTGGCCGTGTGGCTCGTGAGCCTGGTCACCCGGCCGCCGGCCCCGGAACAGGCCTGAATTCGTATCCCATGACCTCACCGGTGGAGCAGGCGGCGGAGCTGCTGCGCTGCACCCGGTTCCTCCTGGTGCTCACGGGCGCCGGCATCTCGGCGGAAAGCGGCATTCCCACCTTTCGGGGCAAGGACGGCCTCTGGAACCGCTACGATCCGCAGGACCTCGCCACGCCCGAGGCCCTGGCCCGCAATCCGCGGCTGGTGTGGCAATGGTACAACTGGCGCCGGGGTCTTGTCCTGAAGGCCCGTCCGAACCCCGGCCACGAGGCCCTGGTGCATCTGGAGCAGCACTTAGGCGGCCGGTTTCTGCTGGTCACCCAGAATGTGGACGGCCTGCACCGGCGGGCGGGTTCCCGGCGGTTGGTGGAACTCCACGGCAACATCTTTCGGGAGATGTGTACCCGGTGCGGCTTTGAGCGGTACCACGAGGCCACCTATCCAGAGGAGGCGCTGCCGCCGGCCTGCCCGCAGTGCGGCGGCCTCCTCAGGCCCGGCGTCGTGTTCTTCGGCGAAACCCTGCCGGAGGAGGCTTTACGGCAGGCCTTCGCAGCGGCACAACAGGCGGATACCGCGCTGGTGATCGGCACCTCCGCCGTGGTGTATCCGGCGGCGGCTTTGCCCTATGAAGTGAAGAACCACGGGGGCCAGCTCATTGAGGTCAATCTCGAGGCCACCCTGTTAACACCCTTTGCCGAAGTTTCGTTGCACGAGCCCGCTGGCCGGGTGCTGCCGCAGCTGGTCCGCCTGCTCCGTGCAAACCAGGGATAAGGGTTACGCCCTGGCGAGGTCGTAGAGCAGGTGAAGGAGGGCGGCGTGACTCCAGGCGAGAGGGCGAGCGGGACCAGGCTCGCCCCGGTTTTCCCGAAGGCTTTTCCACTGCCAGTAAAAGCGGCCCGCGGGGTCCCAGGCGGTACCGGGTACCTGTTCCGGCAAAGGACCCTCCGGCAGGGAGGAGAGCAGGGCCTGGGCCCGTTTCGGATTGCCCTGGCGTAGGGCCAGGCGGGCCGCCCAAACCGACGTGATCACCCAGACCCTGCCCCCGAAGTAGGCATCCCGCACGCCGATTTCCGGCACCACGAACCGGCGGAGCCCGAGGCCGTCGGGGGAGAGCCAGCGGTCCAGCAGGGCCAGGAACCTTGAGGCGTGGGGGTGATCGGGCGGCCACACCCCGAAGTCCAGGAACAGCTGAAGTCCGGCGGCGTCCCAGCCGAGGGCCTGTGGGGCCTGGGGGTACCGCATTTTCCGGGGAAGCCCCTGGAGCAGGAACCGGGTTTCCAGTTCCCGGCGGATCTCCTGGGCCAGCGGTCGGGTCCAGGGAAATTCAGGGGCAGTGGCCTCAAAGGCCCGGTAAATGGCGCCAAGGGTCCAGGCATGCAGGGCTTCGGGGTACATTTCCCAGGGGCCGGCGCAGGGTTCGTGCCAGAAGCGGGCGAGGTACCGCAGGGCGATTTCCACGACTTCGCGGGATACCGGCCACCGGCCGGTGAGATCGACCACTTCGGCCACGAGCCAGAGATTCAGGGCGATGCCATCGTACTGGCGTTCGGCCCAGGGTTCGTGGAAGGGGGTGCCGTCGGGCCGGTACCGGGCCCGGGGGTGAAACGTGTCGTGGAGGGCCTGGGGATGCCCGCGAGGCAGCCGGGCGGCGCGTTCCATCCGCGGCGCCTCCTGCTCGAGGATGCGCTGCGTAAAGCGGAGAGCCTGGTTCACCTCGGGCCAGAAACGCCACCTCAGCAGGGCCCGGGCCACCAGGGCATGGTCCCGCAGCCACACCCGCCGGTAGGGCCGGTAGGCAACGGAGGCCAGGATGCCACCTGTTTCGGTGAGGTGCCGGCGGATCCATTGCCGGTGCACCTCCGGCCGGTGGATCGAACGTTCGTGCGTCAAGGTCGGGTTTTGACAGGTAGGCCGGGGAGGCGAAGCCGATCGGCCTGGACCAGGTCCCAGAGCACCTGCACGGGGTCCTGGGTGCCGGCTTCCACCTGGTCCATGCGTTCCTCCAGCAGGCGGGTGAACTCTTCGCTGGTGTACAGGGGGAACCGTCGGCGCAGGTAGGCATACACCCGAAAGCCCAGGCGGGTGGGATACAAAAAGCCCTTGCGTTCCACCACATACCGGCGGTCCAGGAGGGTTTGCACGATCTTAGCATAGGTGGACGGCCGGCCGATGCCCCGGCGCTTCATCTCCGCGATGAGGGTGCCCTGGGTGAAGGGCACGGCGCCTGGCGCACTCCGCAGGCCCACCACCTGGAGGGGAGCCTCGGGATCTACCCTCACGGTTTTCAGGGGCCAGAAGTGCAGGAATCCCTCTTCCAGGATGCGTTCCGGCACCTCGGTTTCGGTTTGGGTGTCGGGGAGGATCAGCCGCACCCGGGCGTAGGCCACCCGGGTTTCGGCGCTCTGGGACGCCAGGAACCGCTGGAAGATGAGCCGATAGAGCCGCAGGGCATCGCGGGGGTGTTCCAGGGTGAGCACCCCCTCGTTCAGCATGGCAGCCACGGCCTCGGCGTCCAGGGGCCGGGCCGGACGGATGCACTCGTGGGCGCCCTCGGCCGACCATGCCCGGGGGTGAAACAGGAGCAAAAGATCGTGCTCCCGCAGGTACTCCCGGGCCACCCGGCGCCCGGCCTCGCTCACATGGGTGGAATCCGTG